>DASQUF010000041.1:0-7356 GCA_035641435.1 Propionibacteriaceae bacterium
AGGCGGTCCAGGCGGCGGTCGACGCGGTGCTGCCGAAGGCCGTGGCGATCACCACGACGTCGGTGACCCGGGCCGGCCTGCGGGCCACCAAGGCCGAGGTCGAGTTGTCGGCACCAGACCAGCCTCACCGCAGCTGGGCCACCGTGCGCGACCTGATCGAGAACGCCGACCTGCCCGGTCCCGTACGCGACCGGGCGCACGCCGTGTTCGCCCGGCTGGCCCAGGCGGAGGCGCGGGTGCACGGCATCGACCCGGACGACGTGCACTTCCACGAGGTGGGGGCGCTGGACTCCATCGCCGACGTGGTCGGCGTGTCCGCAGCCCTGCACGACCTGGAGGTCGGCACGGTGAGTACCGGTCCGGTCGCCCTGGGCG
Organism: Propionibacteriaceae bacterium; assembly: GCA_035641435.1. Classification (GTDB taxonomy): domain Bacteria; phylum Actinomycetota; class Actinomycetes; order Propionibacteriales; family Propionibacteriaceae; genus Microlunatus. The sequence continues at coordinate 376 of DASQUF010000041.1, forward strand.
CCGGAACGGTCCGTACCGCGCACGGCGTTCTCCCGGTCCCGGTGCCCGCCGTGGTCGAGCTGGCCCGAGGCTGGCCGGTGAGCGCCGGCGGCCAGGGCGAGCTGACCACACCGACCGGCATGGCCCTGCTGGTCACGCTGGCCGAGCGATGTCAGGACCTGCCGCCCCTGCAGGTCCGCAGCGTCGGTGTGGGGGCCGGGACGCGCGACCCGGCCGGCCGGGCCAATGTCACCCGCGTGGTGCTCGGCGACGAGGCGGCGCGGTCGGCGGACCCGATGAGCGCGACGCTGCTGCTCGAGACGAACGTCGACGACCTCGATCCCCGGTTGTGGCCCGAGGTCCTGCAGCGGTTGCTGCGGGCCGGTGCCGACGACGCCTGGCTGGTGCCGATCCTGGGCAAGAAGGGCCGGCCCGGGCACGTCTTGACCGCGCTGTGTCCGCCCGACCGCGCCGACACCCTGAGGGCGGAGATGCTGGCGGGAACGAGCAGCTTCGGCGTGCGCGAGACGGCGTACCGCAAGTTCGCGCTGCCCCGGGCCTGGTTCGACGTCGCGCTGGGCGACGTCGTGGTCGCGGTCAAGGTAGCCTCCCGTGACCGTGTGATCTCCCAGGTCAGCCCGGAGTTCGACTCGGTTGCCGCGGCGGCCGACCGGCTCGGCCAGACGCAGCACGACGTCCTCATCGCGGTCACGGCGGCCGCCGCCGCTGCGGGACTGGTGGCCGGGGCTGACCTTCCCGAAGGTGGCAGGAGCACAATGACGACATGATTCCTACCTCCCCGTTCGGCCGGACCGGCCACCAGAGCACCCGGGTCATCTTCGGGGCGGCCGCGCTGTCTGCCGTCACCCAGGCCGAGGCCGACGCGACCATGGAGCTCGTCACCGCCTCGGGGGTCAACCACATCGACGTCGCGGCCAGCTACGGCGAGGCCGAGCTGCGGCTCGGGCCGTTCGTCGAGCACCATCGCGCCGAGTTCTACCTGGCCACCAAGACCGGTGAGCGGACGGCCGAGGCGGCGTACGCGGAGATCAGTCGTTCTCTGGAGCTGCTCCGGACCGACCACGTTGACCTGCTGCAGCTGCACAACCTGGTCGACGAGGCCGAGTGGCGCACGGCGTACGCCCCGGGCGGCGCGCTGGAGGGCGCTGTCCGCGCCAAGGAGGAGGGCCTGGTCCGCGACCTCGGCGTGACCGGCCACGGCGTCACCGTGGCGCGGCAGCACCTGCGTTCGCTGGAGGAGTACGACTTCGCCTCGGTCCTGCTGCCGTACAACTACCCGATGACCCGCAACCCCGACTATCTGCGCGACTTCGAGGAGCTGGTCGGCGTGTGCACCGAGCGCGGCGTGGCCGTCCAGACCATAAAGTCGATCACCCGGGCCCCCTGGGCCGATGACTCGGAGCGCCACGCCGCCACCTGGTACGAGCCGCTGACCGATCAAGACGCCATCGACGTGGCGGTGGCCTGGGTGCTGGGCCGGCCCGGGGTCTTCCTCAACACGGTGGGGGACATCCACCTGCTGCCCAAAGTGCTCGAGGCCGCCGCCAAGTTCAGCAGCCGGCCGGGCGAGGACGAGATGGCGCGGCTGGACGAGGCCTGGGGGATGGAGCCCCTCTTCGTCTGACTTTCCCCCCGGCCGGCAAATCGGGAGGAGAGGCGGGTCAGGGAACGGGCAGGTGCTCCCGGGCCCAGTCGAAGGCGATGCGGTGCGACTCGTAGCGGGAGTCGACGCTCGGCACGTCGATCTCGATCATGAAGTCGCCGTCGTAGTCGTCGGGCACGGCAGCCAGCACCGCGTCGAAGTCGACGACGCCTTGTCCCGGTTCGGCCCAGAGCCGCTGGCTACGGCTCAGCTCCACGTAACCCTGCTCCGCCGCCTCGGCGGGGTCCAGGTAGTCGGGGAAGCAGTCCTTGAGGTGGATGCCGCCCATCCGGTCCGCGTACCGCTGGATGAAGGGACCGGGGTCGATCCCGGCCCAGCGGAGATGACCGGTGTCGGGTCCGAATCCGATCACGTCCGGACCGAGCTGGTCGAGCAGGGCGCTGATCTCCTGCGCGGTCTCGAAGACGCCACCGACGTGGGAGTGGTGCAGCGGTCGTAGGCCCTCGGACTGCAGGACCTGGCAGATGATGCCGCAGTTCTCGATCGCAAGGGCCAGCCGGTCGCGGCTGAAGTCCGCACCGACGGCTGGCCGCCTACGGCGGGCGTCAACCCAGAGCGAGGAGACCATGATGCGGTCCAGTCCCAACGCCAGCTGGACCGCCCCGAACGCCTTGGCGCGCTCGACCTCCAAGGCGATGTCGACGGTCTCATCGAACGCCGAGCTGAACAGGCTGACCGCGGGCGAGAGCCCGTAGCCGCCGATCCAGTCGAGGTAGTCCTCCGGGGCCATGCCGTCCGGGACGTCGGCCTTGACCGCCGTGTACCCGATCGCGGCGAAGTCGGCGAAGGCCTCCGCGAAGACCTCCTTCGACTTGCCCGCGCCGTCCCGGCTCCAGTAGGGAAGCGGGTTGGCGGCGATTCTCGGGGCGGTCACACCAGGCTCACCGGGCGACCGGTACGGGCCGACTCGTACGCGCCGGTGATGATCGCGATGGCCTGCCGGTTGGTCTCGAGGTCGACGCGCAGGGTCTCCTGCCCGGCCAGCGTGGCGAGGAAGTTCTCGTACTGACGGCGGTGCGAGTCGATCCACAGCGCACCCGGATCGCTGCCCGCGCTGGCGCCCGCCTTCGGCTCGGTGACGTAGTTCGCCACCTGGTTCTCCGAGGTGTCGACCTTCCCCATCATCTTCTCCTCCGCGTCGCTGTCCGGCGACGAGAGGTGGATGAAGGCAAGCTCGTCGTTGTCGATCACGACCGAGCCCTTGTCCCCGTGCACCTGCAGCCGTGCGCTCAGACCGGGGTAGGCCGCAGTGGTCGCGTGCAGCACGCCCAGGGCGCCGCTCTCGAACCGGACCACGCCGACCGCGACGTCCTCGACCTCGATCCGCTGGTGGGCCAGCGTGCCGGTGTAGGCGAAGACCTCGACCGGCCGGCCGAGGGTGGCGACGAGGAGGTCGACGGTGTGCACGCCCTGGTTCATCAGGGCGCCGCCCCCGTCCAGCTCCCAGGTCCCTCGCCAGTCGCCGGAGTCGTAGTAGCTCTGGCCGCGCCACCAGTCGATGGAGGCGATGCCGGAGGTCAGCCGGCCCAGCGCGCCGCGCTCGATCGCTGCCACCGCGATCTCGGTCGACCGGTCGAACCGGTGCTGGGAGATGACGGCCACCAGCGTTCCAGCCTCCCGCTGGGCGGCGATGATCTCGTCGGTCTTCGCCAACGTGATCTCGGCGGGCTTCTCGATGATCACGTGCCGTCCGGCCCGCAGCGCCTCGATGGCCAGCGGGCCGTGAGTCCCGGTGGGCGTGCAGATGCTCACCACGTCGGTATCGACCTCGGTCAGCGCCTGGGTCAGGCTCGCGAACGTTGCGGCTCCGTGCTCGGCCGCCACCTTCTCGGCCCGGTCGGGATGGACGTCGACGACGGCGACCAGGTCGATCCGGTCGGCCAGCTCGGTGACCACCTGGCTGTGCTGCTTACCGATCACCCCAGCGCCGACGAGGACGAAGCGGGTGCGGGTCTGTGGGCGGGCGCCCGTGTGCCTTCGGCCCGCCGCGGGGGGTTCAAGGGGGGTCGCCCCCCCTTGCTGTGTCACGTGGGTCATGCGAACTCGATCCCCTCGGACTTCAGAATGTCGGTGAATGCCTTCCAGGCACTGGTCCACAGCTCGGCTCCGGAGAAGCCGCCGGTCGCGTTGTAGTCGGCCAGATGCGGCTCGAGGGAGAAGAAGCCGTCGAAGCCGTCGGCGCGCAGGGCGCGGACGGTCTCCACAACCTCGCCGTCGCCCGCCCCGGCCACGACGACCGAGGCGTCGGCGAGCCGGGCGTCCTTGATCTGGACGTACTCCACGTACGGCCGCAGGGGGGCGTAACCCTCAGTGAAGGGCCGGACCCCCACCTGGACGAAGTTCGCCGCGTCCCAGGCCAGCCGAAGACTGGGCGAGTCGACCGAGGTGACGATGTCCAGGCAGCGGCGTGGGATGTCGCCGTAGATCTCCTTCTCGTTCTCGTGCAGCAGGATCACGTCGTGCTTCTCCGCCACGTCGGCCAGCGCGCGCATCCGGCGCAGCACCTCGTCGCGGTGGCGGTCCGGGTCGTCACCCTCCCGGACAAAGAACGAGAAGATCCGGATATAGGGGGCCTCGAGCTGCTGGGCGACGTCGGCAGCGTGCCGCATCCGCTCCAGGTGCGGCTCGAAGTCCTCGTCGATGTAGATCTTGCCGATCGGCGAGCCGACGCTGGAGACCGAGAGGTCGAACGCCTTCAGGGTCTGCTGCAGCGTGGCCAGCTGGTCGAGGTCGAGATCTAGGATGTTGACGTTCCATGCGCTGCGAATCTCGAGGTACTTCAGGCCCAGTCCGCTCGCAACCTGACACTGCTCGCGGGGGTCTGGCGAGATCTCGTCGGAGAATCCGGAGAGGGTCCACATGAAGCAGGCGTCCTTACGCGTCGGGAATGTGCAGCTCCATTCAGCCATGGGGTCCTGAGCGCCCGCCATCCGTTGCCGAATGTTGTTTCGCCGATGGACCCGTCGTTGAGCCCGGCGGGCCAGTCGCCGTCCCGGCCGCCCTCGATCTACGACGTGGCCGCAGCCGCCGGGGTCGCCACCTCCACGGTCTCCCGGGCGCTCTCCAAGCCGGGCCGGGTGAGTTTTCGAACCGCCGAGCACGTCCGGAAGGTCGCGGCCGAGCTCGGCTACCGGTCGGAGCCGACCGAACGGGCGCTGCCGAGCGTCCGGACCAAGCTGTTGACCATGGTCGTGGCCGACATCACCAACCCCGTCTTCTTCGGGATGATCCGTGGCGCGGAACGGACGGCCAGCCACGCCGGCTACCAGATGGCGCTCGGCGAGACCCAGGAGTCGGAGGCGCGTGAGCGGCAGCTTCTCGACTCGCTCGGCCCAGTGTCGGACGGCGTGATCCTGACCTCGTCCCGGCTGCCCGACAACGCCATCCGGGCCCTGGCCAAGGCCTTCCCGCTGGTGGTGCTCAACCGGCTCGTCGAGCAGGTCCCCTCGGTGGTCAGCGACAACGTGCGCGCGGTCAAGCGGGCCGTCGAACACCTGGCCGGCTGCGGCCACCGGTCGCTGACCTACGTCGCCGGGCCGGAGGCCTCGTGGGCGGACGGGATGCGCTGGCGCGGGCTGTTGGAGACGGGCCACGAGCTGGGGCTCAAGGTGCAGCGGATTGGGCCGTGCCGGCCCACGATGAACGGCGGCCGGCAGGCCGCCGAGCAGTGGCGGCAGGCGTCGACGACCGGAGTCGTCGCGTACAACGACCTGGTCGCGATCGGGTTCGTCCAGGGGGTGAGCGACGCCGGGTACGCGGTACCGCGCGACGTAAGCGTGGTCGGCTTCGACAACATCCGCGAGGGCGAGCTGGTCAGCCCGCAGCTCACCACCATCGCCGCTCCGCTGTTCAGCCTGGGCTCGGCGGCCGTCAACCACCTGCTGAAGACGGCCACTGCCCCGCGGAGCCGGGAGCGGACGGTCGTCCTGCCCGCCCGGTTGGTGGTCCGCGGCTCCACTGGCCCCGCCCCCAAACCCTGACTTGTCCGCGTCTCCGCAGGCTACAGCCGGCTGAGACGCTGACAAGTCGGGGGCGATCCGTCAGGATCGGTCTATGGCCGAGACCTACGGGACCGAACCCGGCGACCCGAGCCGCGCTCTGCGCATAGGCGGGGTGGGGGAGCGGTTGACGCCGGGGGACGTGACGGCGTTCGTCGCCCGCGCGCTCGCCGGCGCCGACCTGGACGCGAAACGGGTGTGCCTGGTCGTGCCCGACGGGACCCGGACCTGTCCACTGCCGCTGCTCATGCGGGCGTTCCACGAGGCCCTGGCCGGCCGGGCGAAGGACGTCACGGTGGTGATCGCCCTCGGCACCCACCAGGGGATGAGCGAGGACCAGCTCGGCCGGCACCTGGGTTACCCGGCGGGCGACGTCGAGTCGACGTACCCCGGCTGGACCGTCCGCAACCACGAGTCCTGGCTGCCGGAGACGTTCGTCCATCTCGGGACGATCGGCGCTGACCGGCTGGCCGTGCTCACCGGCGGCCTGATGCCCGCCACGACGGTGGACGTGCGGATCAACCGCCACGTCGCCGAGGCGGACGTGGCCATCGTTATCGGCCCGGTGTTCCCGCACGAGGTGGTCGGCTTCTCCGGCGGCAACAAGTACTTCTTTCCTGGTGTCTCCGGTGCCGAGCTGATCGACCTGTCCCACTGGGTCGGCGCCCTGATCACCAGCGCGGAGATGATCGGCACCCCCGGTGTGACGCCGGTCCGAGCGTTGATCAACGAGGCGGCCACGATGATCCCGGTCGAGCGCCTCGCCCTCTGCCTCGTGGTCGCCTCGGGCACCGACACGTTGCACGCGGCGGCGTTCGGGACTCCGGAGGACGCGTGGGCGGCCTGCGCCGCCGTCTCCGCCGAGACCCACGTCAGCTATCTGGACCGGGCCTACCCGCGGGTGCTGTCGATCATGCCGACCAAGTACCTGGACATCTGGACGGCGGCCAAGGGGTTCTACAAGCTCGAGCCGATCGTGGCCGACGGGGGCGAGCTGATCATCTACGCCCCGCACATCACCGAGGTCTCGGTGATGCACCCCCACATCCTCGAGATCGGCTACCACAACCGGGACTACTTCCTGGGTCAGTGGGAACGGTTCGCCGGCCAACCCTGGGGAGATCTCGCCCACTCGACCCACCTGCGCGGGCAGGGCACCTGGGACGCAGAGCACGGGGAACAGAACCGGGTCACCGTGACCTTGGCGACCGGGATTCCGGAGGACGTGGTCCGCGCCGTCAACCTGAACTACCGGGATCCGGCCACGATCGACATCGCCGCACACCAGGCCGACCGGGACACCTTCGTGGAGCCGCACGC
>DASQUF010000042.1:0-4898 GCA_035641435.1 Propionibacteriaceae bacterium
CGCCGGTTCTTGCGGCGGGACGCGAAGATGTAAGCCAGGATCAGCAGCGGGATCACGAGCAGGATGAGCAGCCGCTGCGGCGCGATGAAGGCCAGCTGCGGCGTGAGCATCGCCAGCTCGGTCATCACGCGACCTCCCCGGTGTCATCGCGGTCGCGGCGGGGGTCCAAGGGGGTCGTCCCCCTTGCTGATCTCATTTGGCGACTCCCTGCGGTGGGGCGTGCAACATGCTCGCCACCCGGCGGTAGGCCAGCACGAATCGGGCGATGTCTTGGACCCAGTCCCGGTCCGTGCGCAGTTGAATATGTCCGACACCAGCACGACGAAGTGAGATCCGGATTCGTTCCCGTTGGGCCGCGCTGGCCGCGTCCATCCGGGCCCGCGCGTCCGGGTCGGCTGTGTTCACGTAGCGCTCGAAGTCGGTTTCCGGATCCCGGATCAGCATGTCGCCGACGTCGGGGAACTCGACCTCCCGCCGGTCGACCACCTCGATGGCCAGCACCTGGTTGCGCACCGCCAGCCGGCGCATCGAACGCTCCCAGTCCGGCTCCACGTTGGGGTCGAGCTCGTGGTCACCGGGGGTCAGGAAGTCCGAGACCACCACGCGCAGCCCCCGGCGGCGCTGCATCCGGGACAGCTGCTCGATGCCGTTGGCCAGCCGCATCGGCCCGGCGGCGTGGTCGGGCACGAACGGCTCGGTCAGCATCTTGCGCAGCAGCCCGTAGAGCGCGCTGCGACCGGACCGCGCGGGCAGCCGGCGCAGGCTGTCCGGCCGCATGATGAAGCCGCCGAAGCGGTCCCCCATCTTCTGGCTGAGGAAGCCGATGGTGGCGATGGCGGCGATGCCCAGATCCCGCTTGGTCACACCCGCGGTGCCCCAGTTCATCGACGGCGTGACGTCCATCAGCGCCCAGACCTCGAGCTCGCGGTCGGAGATGGTGTCGCGGACGTGCGGCGACGTCGTACGCGCGGTGACGGCCCAGTCGATCCGGCGTACGTCGTCCTCGCCGGGGACGTAGACCCGGGCGTCGGCGGTCTCCGAGCCGGGGCCGGGGAGCAGCCCCATGTGGTCGCCGTGCAGGAAGCCCTCGAGGCGGCGCACGATGGTCAGCTCGAGGCGGCGCAGCGCGGCCTCCGGGGCCAGCTTGTTCAGCGGGATGGTGGCCTGGGTCGGCGTGCCGACCACCGAAGCGACCGCCCCGTACGACTCGGGCGGCGCGAACTGCGCCGCCCGAGCGCCGGCCGGCGGGTAGGACCCCGGCGGGCCAGCCGGCGGCGGGAAGGCCGGGCCGGACGGGAAGGACATGGCGGCCTAGTGGAAGTCGGGTTGGTGCGGAGGGCCGGAGGGCGGCGGGTAGGCGATCGGCGAGGCCGACGGCTGGTGCTGCGGCTGGTGGTTCTGGTTCGGCGGTACGTGGCTCTGACCGTTCCAGACCGGGGTTGGCGGCGGGACCATGGCCAGGATCCGCTCGACCACCTGGGCCGGAACGATGTTGTCGGCGACCGCGTCGAAGCCGAGCACGATGCGGTGAGCCATCACGTCGCGGGCGACCGCCTGGACGTCGGTGGGCAGCACGTAGTCGCGGCCGTGGATCAGGGCGAGGGCGCGGGAAGCCGCGACGAGGCCGAGCGTGGCCCGGGGGCTGCAGCCGATCTGGATCACCGACGTCAGGTCGGGCAGGTTGAACTCCGCCGGCGTACGCGTGGCCAGGACCAGGCGGACGATGTACTCGGCCACCAGGTTGTGCACGAAGACGTCCTGCGCCTGCTGCTGCAGACCCTTGATCATCTGCGGGTCGAGCACCGGGCTCGCCTGCGGCGGGTCCACGCTCATCCGGCGGAGGATCTCGAACTCCTCGTTACCGGCCGGGTAGGGCACGTCGACCTTCAGCAGGAAGCGGTCGCGCTGCGCCTCGGGCAGCGGGTAGACGCCCTCGGACTCGACCGGGTTCTGGGTCGCGATGACGATGAACGGCTGGGGCACCGGGTAGGTCGTGCCGCCGATGGAGACCTGCTTCTCCGCCATCAGCTCCAGCATCGCCGCCTGGACCTTGGCCGGCGCACGGTTGATCTCGTCGGCCAGCACGAAGTTGACGAAGATCGGACCCAGCTCGACGTCGAAGCTCTCCTGGCTGGCCTTGTAGATCCGGGTACCGACGATGTCCGACGGGACCAGGTCGGGGGTGAACTGAATCCGGGCGAAGTCCCCGCCGACCACGGTGGCGAAGCTACGCACGGCCAGCGTCTTGGCCACGCCCGGGACACCCTCGAGCAGGATGTGCCCCCTGGCCAGCAGGCCCACCATCAGCTGCTCGACCATGTGCTCCTGGCCGACGATCACCCGCTGCACCTGGGCGATCGCCTCGCCGAGCACCTGGGCAGCCTGCTGGTTGCCTAGCTGGCCCGCCGGGGCGGGGGCCGCCTGGCTGGTGGAGGCGCCGTATGCCGGACTGCTCACAACTCTCCTGATCGCTCGTGCCCCGTCGGGAATCTGCCCGTCGCCCGGACGCACGAAACGCCTGGTCTGGCAACGCCGCACATTCTCGCAGACTCAGGGGCCCAGCGTATTTCGCTGTCACAAGGGCATCCACAGGCTGCGTCACGGCACCGGGCAGCGCCACCCCGGGCCATTAGACTCTCCGTGCCCCGCACCGCGCGGCTGGCCAGCCCCTTTGGTCTGGGGCCGGAAGATGGAGGCTGATGTCGACGCCTGAGCCGCCCGGCGGCCCCGCCGACCAGCCCTGGACACCCGGTGGCGGTCCGAGCGGTCCGGACCTCCCCCCGTACGTCCCGGTCAGCCCTCTGCTGCCCAACGACCCGCCCCGGGTCGGCGGTTACTGGCTCGACGCCCGGCTGACCGCCACGCCGGCTGGGGTCGCCTTCACGGCGCACGACGAGCAGAACACGCCGGTCATGCTGCTGCTGCTGTCCGAGGGCGCGGCGGCCGATGCCGCGGCCCGGGCCCGGTTCGCGGGCGAGGTCAACTCGCTGCACATCGACACTGTGGTGGCCCGCGGCGGCCAGGGCCAGGACACCGGGCGGCTGGGTCGCAAGTTTCGCAGCGACGAGAACGACCCGGACGCCCCCGACCCGAGGCCGGCCGCGCCCTGGGCTGCGTTGGCCTACGACGGCTCCCCCGCCGCCGCGAACGAGGCCGCGCGCATCCTCGACTCGGTGCAGCTGGCGACGCTGCCACCCCTAGGGACCGCGTCCGGCCCGGACTATCAGCAGTACTGGATCCAGCGCGTACGCCCGGGGCTGGCTCGACTGTGGCCGCTGCCCTGGCCGGGTCGCTTCGACCGGGCCGGCTGGCGGACCATCCTGGTCTCCTGGCTGCTGATGCTGCTGCTGGCGGCCCTCGCCGTGCTGATCGCGATCCTGATCTTCCGCAACCAGCCGCCGCAGTCTCCGCCGCCGCCCACCGGCGGCTCCGGCAGCCCGCCCCCGCAGTCCAGCTCACCTCAGTCAGGGTCGCCGCCGCCGCAGTCCGGCTCACCATCACCGCAGTCGGGATCCCCCTCGCCGCAGTCCGGCTCGCCTTCCCCGTCCGGCAGTGAGTCCGGCTCGGGATCGCCGTCCCCGTCCGGCACGGAGTCCGGCTCCGGATCGCCGTCGCCCTCGGGCACCGAGACTGGCGGTGGTCAGCCCACCGAGTCGGGCACCGCGTCGGCGGCTCCACCGTCCTCACCCGGCTCGCGGCTCTAGTGCCGGCCGCCGATCCTCCGGCGGTGCCGAGGTTGGTCGTCAGCGACCTGGACGGCACCTTCCTGTCCCCCGACGGCTCGGTCAGCGAGCAGAACGCCGCGGCTGTCGCCGCGGCGCAGGCTGCGGGCATTCCGGTGTTGTTCGCAACCGGGCGCCCGGTGCGCTGGCTTGACGTGATCCGCGACCTGCCCGGGGCCCATCCGACGGTCATCGCCAGCAACGGGGCGGCGCTGTACGACCTTGGTGCGGGCGAGCTGCTGGACCGGATCTGCATCGACCCGGGCACCGCGCTGGCCGCGGTACGGCAGATCCGCGCAGTCGTGCCCGACGCCAGCTTCGCCTTCGAGTCCGGAACCCGGTTCGGCTACGAGCCGGCGTACCGCACCTGGCCGGCCGACGACGGCACCAACCCGGCGCTGTACCGCGGACCGGCCGAGCAGGTGGCTGTCGCTGAGGAGTTTGTCAAGATGCTGGTACAAAGCCAGAGCGTGTCCCCGGATGACCTGCTGGCCATCGTGCGTACGGAGGTGGGCGACACGCTGACGGCGACGCACTCCCAGGCGCGCGCCTTCGGGCTGGTGGAGATCAGCGCCGCCGGAGTGACGAAAGCGAGCATGCTGCGGCGCTTCTGCGCCCGGCTGGGGATCGAAGCCCGTCAGGTTGCCGCCTTCGGGGACATGCCGAATGATGTCGACATGCTCAGCTGGGTAGGAATGCCGCACGTCGTGGCCAACGCCCACCCCGCGGTGCTGGCGCTGGACTTCCCAGTGGTCCCGGCCAACGACCAGTCCGGTGTCGGACGGACGATCCTGGGCTGGCTCCGCCCGGCCGCCGCCTGACGCCGTCCGCTCTCGCCCGGGTGCTGCGGTTCGCAGGAGCTTCCGTGCTGCCGGTCCTGGTGGCCCTCTACGTTGGCGCGACCACCTTCCTCGGCGGCCACGTCGGTGCCTTGGCGGCCGATCATGGTCGACCTCGACGTGTACCGGGTGGCGGGACGGGTGCTGCTGGCGGGCGGCGACGTCTACAACCTGCCGGTCGGCTGCCGTTCCTCTACCCGCCCATTCGCGGCGCTGCTGGCCGTCCCGCTCACGGTGCTGCCGGAAGTGCGATGCAGGTGGCGTGGACCGGCGCTGGGGCGGTTGTGCTGACCGGACTGGCTGCCGCGATCGAGCTCACACCTTCCATTTCCTGCCC
>DASQUF010000043.1:0-4989 GCA_035641435.1 Propionibacteriaceae bacterium
CAGCCGGTCCATCAGCTCGACCCAAGCCCGGGCGATCCGGGCTTTGTCCCAGCCGGCGTCGGTGACCGGGCCCGAGAAAGCGAAGCCCGGCAGGCTGGGCACCACCAGGTGGAAGTCTCCGCGCAGCCGCTCGATCAGCTCGAGGAACTCCACGAACGAGCCCGGCCAGCCGTGGGTCAGCAGCAGCGGAGTCGCAGCCGTCCGATCCGAGCGCAGGTGGACGAAGTGGATCTGCTGGCCGTCGATCTCGGTCAGGAAGTGCGGCAGTCGGTTGAGCTGCGCCTCCTCGCGCCGCCAGTCGTACGTGTGCTGCCAGTAGTCGACGAGCTCGCGGAGGTAGCCGACCGGAACGCCGGTGTCCCAGTCGTCCCCCGGCAACGGCGCCGGGAACCGCGTACGGGCCAGGCGCTCCTGAAGGTCGTCGAGATCCCCGTCCTCGATGGCGATGGTGAAGGGACGGATGTCAGTGCTGGTTGCGGTGGTCATGAGATCAGTCTTCCGGCCAATGAGGACAGAACTGGTCCGGAATATGCGGCAGAATCGGCAGGCATGTGGGAGACCTCCGGACGGCTGCTCCGGCTGCTCGGTCTGCTGCAGGTTCGCCGGGACTGGTCGTGCCGCGACCTGGCCGAGCGGCTCGAGGTGACCGAGCGGACCGTACGTCGCGACGTGGACCGGCTGCGGGCACTGGGCTACCCGGTCGAGGCCCGTCCGGGACTCGGCGGCGGGTACCGGTTGGGCGTCGGGGCCGAGATGCCGCCCCTGCTGCTCGACGGGGAAGAGGCGGTGGCGCTCGTCGTGGCCCTTCGTGACGCCGCTCGGACGGGGCTGGCGGGCATCGAGGAGGCGGCGCTGAGTGCGCTGACCAAGGTGGAGCAGGGCCTGCCGTCCCGCTACCGGCACCGGGTGCAGATGCTGCAGCAGGCGGTGGTCCCGCTGACCGGCCCCGGACCGCAGGTCGACCCGGACGTGCTGCTGGCCGTCGCCGCGGCGGTCCGCGATCGGCAGCGGCTGCGGGCCGACTACCGTCGGCACGACGGCAGCGAGTCGCGCCGGACGCTGGAGCCGCACCGGATCGTGCACGCCGGCCACGTCTGGTATCTCGTGGCCTGGGACGTCGGCCGGGCCGACTGGCGCACCCTGCGGCTGGACCGGCTGGTCCCCGTACTGCCCGCCGGACCCCGGTTCGCGCCGCGGGACCTGCCGGACCCCGATGTCGGCCGGTTCACCGCGGCCGGGATCACCACCAACGTCTACCGCTACCGGTGCCGCGCCACCTTCGCCGCTCCGGCCGAGGTCATCGCGACCTCCATCACGCCGACCATCGGGATGGTGACGCCGGTCGACGCCACCTCCTGCGAGGTGGTCTGCGGGTCGAACTCGCTGGACGAGGTCGCGGTGTGGTTCGGCCTGATCGACGCCGACTTCGTGGTGCATGAGCCGCCCGAGCTGCGGGATCGGCTGAGTACACTCTCCGCCCGCTTGAGCCGTGCCGCCGGCGCTCCGGCAACGCCCTGAGTGGCCTGGCGGTCAGCAGGGTCCGTCCGCCACGACGCCGAGCACGCGGTCGACGGTCAGGTTCAGGGGATCGAACTCAGTGAGGCACCAGGTGGCTCCGGCCGCGATCCACGGGGCCGAGTCCTGGCCGGGCTCGACCGCCGCCACGACGTCGAAGTCGTCCGCGGGGTCCGGTCGATGCGCCTGCACGTCGACCATGGCCTCGGCCAGCTCGTCGGGGTGCTGGAGGTTGGCCGGGAAGAACCCGTCGTAGCGGGCCGCGCGGCGGCGGGGGGCCCGGTTGCCGGGGAACCCGGCGATCCACACCGGCACTCCCGGTTCCTGCACCGGCCGGGGGAGGAAGCGGACCCCGTCGACGACGTAGTGCGGTCCGCGATGGGTGACCGTCGCCCCGGACCAGGCGACCCGGAGGATCTCGAGGGCCTCGTCGGTCATCTCCGCGCGCACCCGCAGGCTCTCCTCCTCCCCGAACCGGGAGTACTCGCCGCCGAAGCTATCGCCGCCCAGCCCCACCCCGAGGACCAGCCGGCCGGCGGAGAGCCGGTCCAGGGTGGCGGTCTGCCGGGCGACGATCCCGGGCCGCCGGCGGGCCAGCGGGGTGACCATCGGACCGAGACGCAGCCGCTCGGTCACCGCCGCGCACGCGGCCAAGGTCACCCACGGGTCCGCCACCGCGACCACCGGCTCCCGCCAGCGGACGTGGTCCCAGACGAACAGCCCGTCCCATCCGGCCTCCTCGGCCGCCACCGCGATGCGCATGATCAGCCGTGGCTCGACCAGGTCGTCGAACAGCGGCAGCCAGACCGCCGACTTGACCCGGCTCACCGGCCGGCTCCGGCCGTGTGCCGGACCAGCGCGGTCACGAAGTCGTCCCAGCGTTGCCGCGGCAGGTCGTGCGCGGCGTCCGCGAGGACGACCAGCTCGGCGCCCGGGACGGCTCGGGCGAGGGCCTCGCCGTGCGGGAGGGGGAAGACCGGGTCCCGCTCCCCGTGGACCACCAGGGTCGGAGCGGCGATGTCGCCGAAGCTGCCGCGGACCGGTCCGGACATCTCGATCAGGAACGGGTTGGTCAGGCTGGCCGCCATGTCCGCGGCCCGGGCGACGTCCGCCTCGACCAGGGCCCGGGCAGTGGCCTCGTCGAAGAACGGCGACACCCCGTCGTACGCGCGGAGCACGTCGAGGACGTACTCGACCTGGACGGCCGGGTCACTGAGATCGGTCGGCTGATCGGGACCGTGCCCACCGATCGGAGGCAGCCCGGGCTCGCAGGTGCTCGTGCTGACGAACGTGAGGCTCGCGACCCGTTCCGGGTGGTCCACCCCGAGGAGCAGCACGAGGGCGCCGAACATCGAGCAACCGACGACGTGGGCCTGTTCGGCCCCGAGCCGGTCCAGGATGGCGAGCGCGTCGCCGGCCAGGTCGACGAGGTCGTAGGCCGGCTCCCCGACCGGGTAGGTCGTGGATCGGCCGGTGTCGCGCTGGTCGTAGCGGATGACGAAGCGGCCACTTGCCGCGAGCTGTTCGCACAACCCGGCCTCCCACCAGAGCATGGAGGCGGACGCCCCGTGAATCAGCAGGATCGCCGGATCGTCGCTCCGGCCGAAGGTCTCCACGCAGAGGCGTACGCCGTTCACGTCCAGGAACTGTTCGGTCATGAGGCTGACGCTAGGCCGGGAAGAGGATCAGGAAAAGCGATCGTTTCCGATAGTGTCAATCACTCCGTACGATGATAACTGTGCTCGATCTTCGACTGCTGGCGGCGCTGGAGGCGGTGGTCGACGAAGGTACCTTCGCTCAGGCCGCGGCCCGGACCGGATACACCCAGTCGTCGCTGAGCCAGCAGATCGCGGCGCTGGAGCGCTCTGTTGGCGGCCGGGTGTTCGACCGGCCCGGCGGTCCGCGGCGGGTCCGGCTGACCGCGTTGGGCCGGCTCGTTCTCACCCACGCCCGGGAGCTGCGCGAGCGGGCCGACGAGGCCACCGATGCCATCGACCGGTTCTGGGCCGGCGGGGGCCGGGTCGACATCGGCACGTTCCAGACGGTGACCAACGTGCTGCTGCCCACCGTGGTCCGCCGGTTGCGGGAGGAGCAGCCCGGGTGCGACGTGCGGCTGCTCGAAGACGAGGCGGAGGAGCCCCGACTCGTTGGGTTGGACCTCGTGTTCTACGACGGTCCGCCCGCCGCGGGCGTGGACGGACGGCTCGTGCTGGAGGACGACCATCTGCTGCTCGCTCCACCGGGCCGGTTCCCCAGCGGTCCGGTCGATGTCGCCGCACTGGACGGCCTGCCGGTGGTCGCACTGCCGGCAATCTGCGATCACGGTCGGGTCGAGGGTGCTCTGGCGGCCATCGGGATCAGGCTCGACGTGGTGTTCCGGACCGCCGACAATCAGGCCGTCGGGTCGATGGTGCGGGCCGGGCTCGGCTGCGCGGTGATGCCGGTGCTGGCCATCGGTGACGCCACGGGCATCTCGCTGCACCCGCTCGAGCCCCGCCCGGCGACGCGGGAGATCTACCTGCACTGGCAGGGGGTGCTGTCGCCTCTGGCCGCCCGGGTGGTGGCCCTGACCGAGGAGGTGGCGACGGAGCTGGCGTCGCCGTGGGTGCGACCGGCGGAGGCCTCCGTTACGTCCGCCTGAGTGGTCGCCCGAGCGACCAGTTCTGCGGACGTCACCAGTCATGCGGAGCAACGATTCACCGGGCGTTACCTATCCGTTATGATCCGCTCGTGGTGAAGAGCACCGCAGTGCTGCAGGACCGGTCCGACAAGATCGTGCTGCGCCAGGGCGCGATGGTTCGGCGACCCCGGCAGCCCTCGTCCGAGGCCGTACACGCCCTGCTCACCCACCTGGCCGAGGTCGGCTTCACGGAGGCCCCGCTGCCCGGCCGGGTGAGCCGGCGCTGGGAGCGACAGTCCTACCTGGTCGGCGTCTCCGGCGACGACGCCTGTCGGCTGGTCGGGACCAACAAGGCGGCGGCACAGGTCGGCGCCCTGCTGCGGCGCTACCACGACGCGGTCGAGGGCTGGCAGCCGGAGATCACGCCGACCTGGTTCGACGGCCGGACCGGCACCGGCGGACCGGGCGAGCTGGTCTGCCACGGCGACCCCGGGCCCTGGAACCTGGTCTGGCGCAAGCGGCGGCTGGTCGGGCTGATCGACTGGGAGTACGCCACGGTGGGCACCCGGCGCAAGGACGTGGCGTACGCGCTGCACTATCTGGTGCCCTTCCGGGACCGCAGCTATTGGCAGGGCGTACTCGGGCTCGAACGGCGACCGCGCCGGCGCGAGCGGATGCAGGCCTTCGCCGACGGCTACGGGATGACGCTGGACGACGCCCTGGTGGACGCGGTGCTCGAGTCCCAGGAGGCCGGGGTGCGGATGATGCTCGACCAGGCCGCCCGCGGCCACCCGCGCTATCGCCGGCTCGTCACCGACGGCGGGCTGCAGCGCGAGCTGATGGCCATGCGCTGG
>DASQUF010000044.1:0-2396 GCA_035641435.1 Propionibacteriaceae bacterium
GTCCGCGCCATGAAGGAGAACGGCTCGGGGCTCCTCAGCACGATCGGCAGCGTCAGCCTGTGCCGGTCACTGCTACGGGCCGGACTCGTCGACCGCTTCCGGGTCGGGATGTTCCCGGTGATCACCGGGGCCACGGGCGCAGAACGCATCTACGACGGCTACCCGGACGTCGCCCTCGAGATGATCGATCACCGGACCTTCGACGGCCGCATCCAGCTGGTCGAGTACAAGCCCCGCGTGCTCGAGCACCCGCCGCTCGGCGCCCCTGCGTGACGTCGCCCCGTCCACAGAAGGCCGGCGCAAGGCCCGCACGGGGGAGGACACGCAGCGCCGGCCGCGCCGCGCTCGCGGCGGCGCCTTGACCCAGCCGACTGGACGCCTCGCGAGCTGCGGCACTCGTTCGTTTCGCTGCTGTCCGACGCTGGGGTGTCCTTCGAAGACATTTCCCGGCTTGTCGGGCACAGCGGAACCAACGTCACCGAGTTGGTCTACCGGCATCAGATCCGGCCCGTCATCCAGACCGGCGCAACGGTCATGGATCGGCTCTTCGGACAGGCAAACTCGGGTGCGTAGTCACTCAGTTGATGCTTCTATGTTGTGTCAACACTTGGGCTGGGCGGCGGGACGACGCGCAGCGTGTTCGGCCGCTTCTCCGGCGTCAAGGGTTGCTGCGCAATCGCTGCGCGACGGCCGGGGCCGCCCTTGACTCCGGAGCCTCGGCGGCCATTGTGGGGGCAGCTGTGGGCAGGCCAGGGCCTGCCCCCGCAGTGCGCGGCGTCCCGCCGCTGACCATGGTGGATGTGCCGGTCAGGCTGTTGGGGTTGGGTGCGCGGCAGCGAGGAGACGGAAGACTTGGCGGGCGATGTAGCGCTTGAGGATGCGCATGATTTCTTTGGTTGTTCGGCCTTCGGCTCGGCGTCTGGCCAGGTAGTTACGGGTTGTCTGGTCGTGGCGCATCCGCACCAGCACGATCGTGGTCAGTACCCGGTTCAGCTGTCGGTCGCCTCCCCGGTTCAGCCGATATCGGATGGTGTTGCCTGAGGATGCGGGGATGGGGCTGGTTCCGGCGAGCGCGGCGAAGGCGGCTTCGGAGCGCACCCGGCCGGGGTGGGACCAGGCGAGCAGGATGGTGCCGGCCACGACAGGGCCGACCCCGGGCACGTCCAGCAGCTCGGGAACCTGTGCTGCCGTGAACTGGCGCAGCTCGGCCATGTTGGCGGCCAGGTCCCGACCAAGGGCGTGGATCCGGCTAGCGAGGCGGATTGCTTCGCGCCGGCATGCTGCGACCGCGGGGTCTTCGTCGCGGGCCCGCCAGCCGGCGATCGTAGTGATCTGGGCGCTGGTCAGGGCCTTTCGTGCGTCAACACCAAGGTCGACGCTGCGGACCAGCGCGGTCAGAGCGTTGATGATCTTGGTGCGCTCAGTGCCCATCTGGTCTCGCGCGGAGACCAGCACCCGGATCGCGGTCCGGGTGCCGCCGGCCCGCGGCCAGCACAGCTGATCGAGCCGCAGACCCAGCACAGCCCGGGCGATCCGGGCCGAGTCCATGGCGTCGTCCTTGCCACGGGGTCTCGCCGCGGGGATGGTCGGGGCCTCGGCGACGACGATCCCGCCCTGGGTGAAATGCTCGGCCAGCCCCGCCCCATAGGAACCGGTGCCTTCGACCACGACCAGACAGGCCTGGTCCTGGGTGTGGTCGCGGATCCAGGTGAGGGCTCGGCGTAGCCCGGCCGCGCTGGTCGGGAAGGTGCGGTGCTCCACCACCGCACCAGTCGCCCCGATCAGCAGGGTCATGGTGTGAGTGGCGGCGTGGGTGTCGACTCCAACGACACGGTCATACTCCTCGGCGACGGTCCGCACGGGGGATCTCCTCTCGGCCAACGGGACGGTGAAGTGTCGGCCCGGGAGGTTCGTCGGCAGACCTGTAATGAGTCACGACCGTGATCGGACAGGCTTCTGATCAAGCCATCAGAACGAGCAGAGCCGGCGTCGCCGCCGGCCATCGCCGGACACATCAACTGCAAGGCATCCGCAGACCGAACATCGACTGGCCTGCGGAGCCGAGTCACTCAGGAGTCACGACCACAACCGCGGCGGCACCAACTCTGCCAGCCAGCCCCAGGCCAGCCAGCACGAGCCTTACAAGTCACTCACCGGGCCGCTGCGGGTGGTTCGGCAGGCCGGAACCAGTCTCTGACTAGGTGGGCGATACTGGGTTCGAACCAGTGACCTCTTCGGTGTGAACGAAGCGCGCTACCACTGCGCCAATCGCCCGGCATCTGTTGGTCGTAAAACGATAGCTCAAGAACCCAGCGCGCTTCGCAAGAGTGCAGACCCGTCGACTGGCTCCGAGGCGAGTTCACTAGCTCAGATGGCTTCGGCGGGTAATCCGGGGA
>DASQUF010000045.1:0-2262 GCA_035641435.1 Propionibacteriaceae bacterium
GCCGGCCTTGGTCTCCAGCGTCGGTCAAGCTCCCACGCGTCGACGCCCGATGACCGCAGGCCTAACGCTCGTGACAGTGCGAGCCATGTCTGACACGACCCCGAGCATCACCATCGTCGACCTGTTCACCCACGACCTCCACTTCGAGTCGCGTGAGACCATCCGCGCCGACCAACGCCGGATGACAGCTAACGACAGCGACGCCGACCGGCGCTTGACGGTCTTCCACGCCGAGACCGACGACGACGTCCACGCCGATCACTGGGAGAAGCACCCCCTCGCAGACGAGGCTGTGTGCTGCCTGCACGGCGCGATCCGCCTCCACTTCCGCGCCGTCAACCCGGACACGCCGGACGACGTCGTCCAACTACGCCCCGGCCAAGCCGCGATCGTGCCCCGCGACCGGTGGCATCGGTTCGAAGTCAACCAACCCGCCGACCTCCTGGCCGTCACGGTCCGACGCGACACCCAGCTTGAGAAGCGGACGACGAGCAACGAAAAGACACATTCGTGACCTCGTCCCATGAGGTGATGACGGGCAACCTGAGCTGGCGCGGTTCCGGCGGGACGCAGAGGCGCACGTCGTTCCGGCCATGACGATGCTCGGTATCGCCCTCGGCGATGCCGAGCCAGCCGATATGCGGTTACGCAAGGGCCGGCGAGACTGAGGCCCCACCATGCCTGACTGGTGACCATGCGAACTCTGCCGTCGGGATATCCACATGCCGCAGGGGCCGTGGCGATCGGCCCATCGGTGGATGCACCGACCTTGGCCGTAGCGGGCGGGTTTGCCGGGAGCCCGAGGGTCCGCTACTCGACGTGTGGGGTGGCTCGATGCAGTTGTTGGCGGTCTGTCAGCAGGGAGCTGTTCCCCAATGCGCCCCTCGCGGTTCTGGATCCAGGCCGGCCTCCACGACCCCGACATCCTGTCGGCCCGTTTCGACTACGCCTTCGACCCCGAAGCGGCGGAGTGGTTGGAGTCGAGGTGTGGATACGTCGAACCAAGGCGCGTTGATCGACGCCAACGAGGCGGCGATCGAGGCCGCCGGGGTATTCCAGCACAGCTACACCGCACCCGGCCGCGAACACGGGATCCTCGAGTGGGAAACTTCTACACGACCGAGGTCAACGGCCAGAAGCTTGTCGACTGGGTCGCCGCGCTGATCGCCGGTCAACCACTCGACGACGTGCATCGCGCGGAGTGCACGGCCGGCTGAGCAGCGCAGCGGCTGTTGACCTGGAGCGGAGCTCGCGCCGTTCCTCTCGGGCTGGCTCCGCTAGGTGGGTCTTGCCACGCGTGAGGCTAACTGTTATCTTTTGGATAACCGCTAGATGGATGGTGAGTTGCCCATGCAGCAGGAAGTGGTGTTGGCGATGCTGGCGAAGGAGCCCTCGCACGGCTACGAGCTGCGGGCGCGGTTGCGCCAGGCGCTGGGCCCGCTGGGCGAGGCGCTGAACCCGGGGCAGGTCTATGTGACGCTGACCCGGTTGGAGAAGGCGGGGCTGGTGGTGTCGGACCGGTCGTCCGGGTTGGCGGAGCGACCGGACCGCAAGGTGTACATGGTGACGCCGGACGGCCAGCAGCGGGTCGCCGAGTGGCTGGCGGACGTGGGTTGGCCCAAGCCCGACCTGGCGGAGTTCCATCTCAAGCTGGTCGCGGCTGCGGCGGCCGGGCTGGCGGATCCGCTCAGCATCGTGGACACGCAGCGCCGCGAGCTGCTGCGCCGACTGCGTGACGCCCAGCGCGCCGCGCTGGCCGGGCCGGACGGCGGGGACGCGGGACTGTTGCTGGAGGGCATCGTGCTGCGGCTGCAGGCGGACCTGCGCTGGCTGGAGGCGTGCGAGCAGAGCTGGACCGGCCGAAGGAGTAGATCATGAGCGACAGCGACGACACCTACGTGCTGCGAGCCCTCGGGTTGTGCAAGCACTACGGCCAGGGCGAAGGACTGGTGCGCGCTGTCGACGGAGTCGACCTCGATGTCGGCCCCGGCGAGACGGTGGCCGTGATGGGGCCCAGCGGCTGCGGCAAGTCCACCCTGTTGCACCTGCTGGGCGGCCTGGACCGGCCCTCCGATGGACAAGTCTGGCTGGGCGGGCGGCGCATCGACCCGATCGGGGAGCGGGCCCTGGCCCGGATGCGACGCAGCGACGTCGGTTTCGTGTTCCAGGCCTTCCACCTGATGGACGAGCTCACCGCGGTGGAGAACGTCGAGCTGCCGGCGCTGCTGGCGGGACGCTCACCGCGGGCGGCACGACGGCGGG
>DASQUF010000046.1:0-11767 GCA_035641435.1 Propionibacteriaceae bacterium
CGAGCAACGGCGACGCGATCCTCGACCCCGAGGCACGGGTCGGGATGCTCCAGCAGGAGCCTCCGCTGACGGAGGACAAGACCGTCCTCGAGAACGTCGAGGAGGCCGTCGGCGAGATCAAGAGCAAGATGGCCCGGCTCGACGAGCTCTACATGATGATGGGCGACCCCGACGCCGACCAGGACAAGGTCGCGACCGAGGCCGGCGACCTGCAGACCGAGCTCGACAACCGCAACGCCTGGGACATCGACTCCCAGCTCGAGCAGGCCATGGACGCGCTGCGCTGTCCGCCGCCGGACGCCATGGTCGACGTGCTCTCCGGAGGAGAGCGGCGCCGGGTGGCCCTGTGCAAGCTGCTGCTGCAGCAGCCCGACCTGCTCCTGCTCGACGAGCCGACCAACCACCTCGACGCCGAGAGCGTGGCATGGCTGGAGCAGCACCTGGAGAAGTACGCCGGCACCGTCGTGGCCGTCACCCACGACCGGTACTTCCTCGACAACGTCGAGGAGGCCGTCGGGTCGGTCAAGCCCAAGCTCAACCGGTTCAACGAGATCTCCGCCGAGCTGGCCGATCCCGACGCCGACTACGACACCCTGCTGGCCGAGATGGGCGACGTGCAGACCGAGCTCGACAACCGCAACGCCTGGGACATCGACTCCCAGCTCGAGCAGGCCATGGACGCGCTGCGCTGCCCGCCTCCGGACGCCATGGTCGACGTGCTCTCCGGGGGAGAGCGGCGGCGGGTGGCCCTGTGCAAGCTGCTGCTGCAGCAGCCTGACCTGCTGCTGCTCGACGAGCCCACCAACCACCTGGACGCCGAGAGCGTGGCGTGGCTGGAGAGGGCGCTCAAGGACTACAAGGGCACCATCGTCAGCATCACCCACGACCGGTACTTCCTGGACAACGTGGCCGAGTGGATCCTCGAGCTGGACCGCGGCCGCACCCACCCCTACGAGGGCAACTACTCCACCTATCTGGACACCAAGCGGTCGCGACTGCAGGTCGAGGGCCGGCGTGACGCCAAGCGGGCCAAGATCCTGGAGCGCGAGCTGGAGTGGGCCCGATCCAACCCGAAGGCCCGGCAGGCCAAGAACAAGGCCCGGCTGACCCGCTACGAGGAGATGGCTGCCGAGGCCGAGCGCAACCGCAAGCTCGACTTCGAGGAGATCAACATCCCGGCCGGGCCCCGGCTGGGCAGCACCGTGCTGGAGGCCACCAAGCTCGTCAAGGGCTTCGGCGACCGGCTGCTGTTCGACGGGCTGAGCTTCTCGCTCCCGCGGGCGGGCATCGTCGGCGTCGTCGGCCCAAACGGGGTCGGCAAGTCCACTCTGTTCCGGATGCTCGTCGGCGAGGAGACGCCGGACGCCGGCGAGCTGCGGCTCGGCGATACGGTGCGGATCTCCTACGTCGACCAGAGCCGCAGCGGCCTGGACCCGAAGAAGAACGTCTGGGAGCTGGTGTCGGAGGGGCTCGACTTCATCAAGGTGGCCAACTTCGAGATGCCGTCGCGGGCCTACGTCGCGTCGTTCGGCTTCAAGGGCCCGGATCAGCAGAAGCCGGCCGGCGTGCTCTCCGGCGGCGAGCGCAACCGGCTCAACCTGGCCCTGACCCTGAAGATGGGCGGCAACCTGCTGCTGCTGGACGAGCCGACCAACGACCTCGACGTGGAGACCCTGCAGTCGCTGGAGGACGCGCTGCTGGAGTTCCCCGGCTGCGCCGTGGTGATCTCCCACGACCGCTGGTTCCTCGACCGGGTGGTCACCCACATCCTGGCTTGGGAGGGTGATGACGAGGAACAGGCCAAGTGGTTCTGGTACGAGGGCAACTTCGCCGACTACGAGGCCAACAAGATCGCCCGGCTCGGCGCCGAGGCGGCGCGACCGCACCGGGCCACCCACCGCCGGCTGACGAGGGCGTGACGCGATGAGCGAGGTGCCGAGCGAGGACCTGCCCGGGCGGAAGACCCCGGAGGGCGTAACCGACGCGACTGTCGAGGCTTTGGGCAAGCTGTCCGAGGCGCTGGAGACGTGCGAGCGGGCCCGTGGCCACCTGTACACGTTCCACCAGCTCACCGGGTCATCCGACATCCAGCTCGGTGAGGCGGTGGCGGCCCTGCGCGAGGCGGGCCACGAGGCCATCGCCCACCGGATCGACTGCGACCTGGTCGGGCGGAACGTGCTTCCCGGACACTGGACCTTCCAGATCATGGAGGAGTACGACGACACATACTGGTCGCTGTTCCGGGAGCTGGAGCGCACCGCCCGGGAAGAGCTGGCCGGCGGCGTACGCCACCTGTACGAGGCAAGGCTGAAAGAGTCCGAGCGTTCCGCCGGTCGCGAGGGTCACGCCGCCCACCCGTGACCGGAGCCGGAGCGGCTCAGGTGCCAGGATCGTGACGTGGAGCTTCCGGCCGTTCTCGCCCTGCCCCTTCGCACGGCCCGGCTGGTGCTGAGACAGTTCGCAGCGGAGGACCGAGACCCGCTGTACGCGTTCCACTCTGATCCGAATGCGGTGCGCTACGTGCCCTACCCGCCGCGGACGCGCGACCAGGTGGCCGAGGTGCTGCAACGCAAGATCGCCAACACGACGTTGCGCCAGGACGGGGACCTGCTCGAGCTGGCAGTCGCGTTGGCCGAAGACCAGACCGTGATCGGCGACGTGCTGCTCGCGCTTCGCTCGGTCGAGCACCAGACGCTCGAGATCGGCTACATCTTCGCGCCGGCCACGGGAGGTCGGGGCTACGCGACCGAGGCGGTCCGGGCCATGGTCGACCTGGCGTTCGGCCCGATCGGGGCCCGGCGGATCGTCGCTCGGGTCGACACGCGCAACCGGTCGTCGTCAGCGCTGCTCGATCGGCTCGGGTTCCGCATGGAGGCGCACCTGATCGAGAACGAGTGGATCAAGGGCGAGCTGACGAGTGAGCTGGACTACGCCCTGCTGTCTCGGGAGTGGTCGCCGCCGACGCCCCGCGAAGGAGCAGCTCCGCCAGCGTGACCGCCGGCCGGTCAGCCAGCTCGGCCAGCTGGGTGCGGCAGGAGAACCCGTCGGCCAGCACCACGGCGTCGGGATGCGCGGCTACTGCGGGCAGCAGGTCGTGCTCGGCGATCTTCACCGACACCTCGTAGTGGCCCCGCTCCACGCCGAAGTTGCCGGCCAGCCCGCAGCAGCCGCCGACCGTCGTCACCGTGGCCCCGCTGGCGTTCAGCAGCGCCGCGTCCGTGGCCCAGCCCAGCACGGACGCGTGGTGGCAGTGCGGCTGGGCGACGACCTCGACCGCGGACAGGTCGGGTGGCGTCCAGCCGTCGGTGCGACTGAGCAGCTCGGCCAGGGTGAGGACTCCGGCCCGAACCGGGGCCACCCGGCTGTCATCGGGCAGCAGCTCTGCGGCATCGCTCCGCCAGACGGCGGTGCAGGACGGTTCCAGGCCCACGACGGGGATTCCCGCGGCGACCACCGGGTGCAGCACGTCCAGCGCCGCCCGGAGCTGGCGGCGCGCGCCGTCCAGCTGGCCGGTGCTGATCCAGGTCAAGCCGCAGCACGCCGGCCGATCCAGGAAGCGCGGCGCGTACCCCGCAGCGGTGAGCACCTCGACGACCGCTTCGACCCCACCTCCGGCGAAGCCGTCGGAGAACGAGTCCACCCAGACGACGACCGGCCGTCCGTTCCCGGCCGGGAGCGCAACCCGCCGCCGCGCCGACTGCTCGGCGAAGCGGGGCAGCGTACGCCGCTGGTCGACCCCCGCCACCCAGCGCACCAGGCGGCGTAGGCCGGGCGTCCCGGTGGACAGGTTGACCAGCCGGGCCAGCGCCGGGAGGCGGGTGATCAGCCGAGCCCAGCGCGGCAGCCAGCCCAACGCGTAGTGGCTCCGCGGCCGAAGCCGGCCGGCGTAGGTCTTGTCCAGCACCTCGGCCTTGTACGAGGCCATGTCGATACCGGTCGGGCAGTCGCGGGCGCAGCCCTTGCAGGACAGGCAGAGGTCGAGCGCGGAGTGCACTGCGGCCGACCCCCAGCCCTTGCGGATCGTGCCGCCGTTGATCATCTCCTGCAGCACCCGGGCCCGGCCGCGGGTGGAGTCTTTCTCCTCCCGGGTGGCCAGGTAGGACGGGCACATCACGCCCAGCCCGGCGGTGGTGTCGGCCAGGCACTTGCCGACGCCTGTACAGCGGTGCACCGCCTCGGCGAAGTGGTCGAACCGACCGATCAGGGCGGTCGTCCGCAGATCACGGTCGACGGGTGCCGGGTCGACCAGCACCCCGGGATTCAACCGGTTGTCAGGGTCGAAACAAGCCTTGACCTGGCCAAACAGGGCCAGCGCGGCAGGGGAGTACATGGTCGGCAGCAGGGCCGAACGGGCTCGGCCGTCGCCGTGCTCGCCCGACATCGAGCCGCCGAAGCCGGCCACCAGCCTCGCAGCCTGCTCCACGAACGACCGGTACCTCGCCGGCCCGCCGGGGTCGGTGAGCGGGAAGTCGATCCGCACGTGAACGCAGCCGTCGCCGAAGTGGCCGTAGGGCAGGCCGTCGAGCCCGTGGTCGGCCAGCAGCCCGTCGAAGTCGCGCAGGTACGCGCCAAGCCGGCTCGGCGGCACCGCCGCGTCCTCCCAGCCGCCGTACGCGGGCCGGGCCAGGCTGACCCCGGCCAGCCCGGCGCCGTCCTCCCGGATCCGCCAGAGCGCCAGGGCCTGCACCGGGTCCGTCACCACCCGGGCGTCGAAGGCGCCGGCGTCCGCGACCACCGCGTCCGCCCGCCGGCGCAGGTCGGCCGGATCGTCCCCGACCAGCTCAACGAGCATCCAGCCGTCACCGCGGGGGAGCGGCGGCACCGCAGCCTCGCCGCGGGTCCTCCGGACCACCTCCACGATCCGCCGGTCCAAGCCCTCCGCCGCGGTCGGCTGATGCGGCAGGACCCCGGTCACCGCGTCACCGGCGTCGGCCATCGTCGGGTAGCCGAGCGCGATCATGACCTTGTGCCGGGCGTCGGCCACCAACCGGACGGTCGCCTCGGTCACGACCCCGAGGGTGCCCTCGGTCCCGGCCAGGAAGCGGGCGACGTCGAAGCGGTTCTCGGGCAGCAGGTGCTGCAGGCTGTATCCAGACACCTGGCGGCCGAAGCGGCCGAACTCGGGCCGGATCGTGCCCAGATGGGCCGCCACCAGGGACCGCAGCCGCTCGCCGACCGCCGAGCCGGCCCCTTCGCCGTCGGGACCGAAACGGACCCGGTCCCCGTCGCCGGTGACCAGCTGCAGGGCGACCACGTTGTCGGCGGTCTTGCCGTAGCCCAGCGCCCGGGGGCCGCAGGCGTTGTTGCCGATCATGCCGCCGATCGTGCAGCGATTGTGCGTCGACGGGTCGGGCCCGAACCGCAGCCGGTACGGCGCAGCGGCGGCCTGCAGCGCGGACTGCACCACACCGGGCTGCACCCGCGCCGTCCGCGCCTCCGGGTCGACGGCCAGGATCGTGTTCAGGTGGCGGCCCACGTCGACCACCAGGCCCGGACCGACCGCGTTGCCCGCGCACGACGTACCGGCTCCCCGGGTGGTCACCGGTAGCTCCGCCGAACGCGCCGCGTCCAGCACAGTCTCCAGCTGGTCCACGGTGCGGGGCCGGGCCACCGCCTGCGGCGCGACCCGGTACAGCGAGGCGTCGGAGGAGTAGAGGGCGCGGGCCAACCGACTCGTGTCCACCACCTCGCCCAGACCCTGACGGCTCAGCTGGGCCCGCAGCTCGGCGAGCTCGGGCGTGACCGGGGCGCGGGAAGGCATGATCAGGGCGAGACTAGTCGGCGGTCGAGTGGGGTCAGCGGTCGGCGTCGGCCGCCACCACGGCGGAGAACACCCGGCCGAGCGCCGCGTACTCCTCCTGCGACATGACCTCGACGAAGTTGCGGCGCACCGTCTCCACGTGGGCCGGCGCCGCGGCCCGGATCAGGTCCATGCCCTCCGCGGTCAGTTCGGCCCACACCCCGCGCCGGTCCGTCGGGCAGTTCCGCCGCTGGATCAGGTTGGCCTTCTCCATCCGCGACACGGTGTGGGTGAGCCGCGACCGCGACTGATGCACCGCGTCGGCCAGTTCAGCCATTCGCAGCCGCCGGTCCTCGCTCTCCGACAGCACGACCAGGATCTCGTACTCCGCCCGGTCGATGCCGAAGGGTCGCAGGTCGGCTTCGATCCGTTCCTGGAGCAGGGCGCTGCCCAGCAGGTAGGTACGCCAGACCTGCTGTTGTTCGTCGGACAGCCATCGGGGGGTGGCCAGCTTGGCCATGCCGCAATCGTATGCGCCGAACGAGCCGAGGTCCTCAGCCGACCCCGGGTGGCGAAGTAGTTTAACTATCAACTACAATGAATAGCAGCACTAAGCACCCACCCCAGAAGGAGCAACGAATGACTGCCCAGACCACCGATACCGGCCTGCTGGCCGGGACCTGGACCCTAGACCCGGCGCACACCACGATCGGCTTCACCGCCCGCCATCTGATGAGCAAGGTGCGCGGCACGTTCAACGAGTTCGACGGCCGGATCACCACGACCACGAATCCCCTGGAGTCGACCATCGAGGTGACCATCAAGGCCTCCTCCATCTCGACCAACAACGAGCAGCGCGACGCCCACCTGCGCTCGGCCGACTTCTTCGACCCGGAGATCGGCGGCAACCTCACCTTCCGCAGCACGGCGATCCGGCCCGACGGCGACGGGTACGTCATCACCGGCGACCTGACCATCAACGGGGTCACCCGCTCGGTGGACCTGCAGGCGGAGTTCCTCGGCTCGGACGTGAGCCCCTTCGGCATGACCGTCCTCGGCGCTGAGGCGACCACCACCATCGACCGGCACGACTACAACGTCAACTGGAACATGCCGCTCGACGGCGGCCGGCTGCTGGTCGGCCCCAAGATCGATATCACCTTGTCGGTGGAGGCCGTCCCCGCCGAGTAAGCGTCGCCGCCCTGGCCCCGCGTTTGCCACGTCAAGACGGCTGGCGAGTGTCGCGGAGAGACCGAAGACACTCGTTGGACGCGCTGACGCGGCAAACGTGAGCCAGGGGTGGTGCCGGGAGCCGCACCTAGACTCGGGCCGTGCCTGAGGCTGTGGTCGTCGCTGCCGCACGTACGCCGATCGGTCGGGCGGGCAAGGGCTCGCTCGTCGACGTACGCCCCGACGACCTGGCCGCCGGGGTCATCCGGGCGGCGCTCGACCAGGTGGCCGCCCTCGACCCGGCTGAGCTGGACGACATCTACCTCGGCTGCGCCGAGCCACGCGACGAGCAGGGCGGCAATCTGGCCCGGCGGGTCGGGGTGCTGCTCGGACTGGACGGCGTGCCGGCAGTGACGGTCAACCGGTTCTGCGCGTCCAGCGTGCAGACCGCGCGGATGGCGTTGCACGCTATCAAGGCGGGCGAGGGCCACGCCTTCGTGTCAGCCGGCGTCGAGTCGGTGTCCCGCTACCGCAGCTTCGGCAGCGCCGGCGTGGACCGGCCCGAGAGCCACCACCCGGCGTTCGCCGATGCCGAGCAGCGCACGGCGGCGTACGCGGCGGGCAACGAGATCTGGCACGACCCGCGGACGGACGGGCTGCTGCCCGACATCTACATCGCCATGGGTCAGACCGCGGAGAACGTGGCCACCCTGCGGGGGATCAGCCGGGCCGAGCAGGACGAGTTCGGCGTCCGGTCGCAGAACCGCGCTGAGCAGGCCATCGCGGCCGGGTTCTTCGCGGCCGAGATCGCCCCGGTGACCCGGCCGGACGGGGTGGTCATCACGGCCGACGACGGACCGCGCCCCGGCACGACGCTGGAGGCGGTGGCCACGCTCAAGCCGGCGTTCCGGGCCGACGGCACGGTGACCGCCGGCAACTGCTGCCCGCTCAACGACGGGGCGGCCGCCGTCGTGATCATGAGCGACCGACGGGCCGCCGAGCTCGGCCTGACCCCCCTGGCCCGGATCGTCGCCACCGGGGTCAGCGCCCTCAGCCCCGAGATCATGGGCCTCGGTCCGGTGGAGGCCAGCCGGCGGGCGCTGGCCCAGGCGAGACTGACCATGGCCGACATCGACCTGGTCGAGATCAACGAGGCCTTCGCGGTCCAGGTGATCGCCTCCGCCCGCGATCTGAAGATCGACGAGGACCGGCTGAACGTGCACGGCGGGGCCATCGCGCTCGGCCATCCGTTCGGCTCCACGGGGGCCCGCATCATGACCACGCTGATCAACGCGATGCGCGTCCGGGACGTCTCGCTCGGTCTGGAGACCATGTGCGTCGGCGGGGGCCAGGGGATGGCCGTCGTGCTGGAACGCCTCACCTAACCCACCGCGAGGCGGACGACTCCCTTGAACCCCGCGGCGCGCACAATTACCCACGGCAGCACGCCCGCTTTCCGCCCCGGTTGGATAGCCTCTCGGTGTGACCGAGACAACACTGCTGGCATCGCGGCCGGCATCGGTAGGGGCGATGTTGCTGGAGCAGGTCGCTGCCAACCCATCCAAGGAGGCCTTCCGCCACCTGGAGGGCGAGCGCTGGGTCTCCCTGACCTGGGCCGAGACCAAGGACCGGGTGGACAAGCTCGCAGCCGGCCTGCTGGCCTTGGGCATCGGTCGTGAGGAGCGGGTGGCGATCGCCAGCAACACCCGGATCGAGTGGATCCTGGCCGACCTAGCCGTCATGTGCGCCGGCGGGGCGACAACCACGGTCTACCCGACCACCACGCACGAGGACGTCTCCTACATCCTGGCCGACTCCGAATCCAAGATCATCTTCGCCGAGGACGACGGCCAGGTGGCCAAGATCCTCGACCACCTGGACGACCTGCCAGCGCTCACCACAGTGGTGCAGATCGAGGGTCGGACCGACCACGCCAAGGTGATCAGCTGGGACGATCTGCAGCAGCGCGGCGCCGAGCATCTGGCCACGTATCCGGACGCGGTCGGTGAGGTCATCGCCGGCATCCAGGCCGGGGACCTGGCCACCCTGATCTACACCTCCGGCACGACCGGGCGGCCCAAGGGCGTACGCCTGATCCAGGACAGCTGGACCTACGAGGCAGTGGCTGTCGAGGCGTACGACATCATCAGCCCGGACGACCTGCAG
Source organism: Propionibacteriaceae bacterium (assembly GCA_035641435.1). Lineage (GTDB taxonomy): Bacteria > Actinomycetota > Actinomycetes > Propionibacteriales > Propionibacteriaceae > Microlunatus. The sequence continues at coordinate 9,077 of DASQUF010000046.1, forward strand.
TACCTGTGGCTGCCGCTCAGCCACGTGTTCGGCAAGGTGCTGATCGCCATCCAGACGCGGATCGGCTTCGCCACGGCGGTGGACGGCCGGATCGACAAGATCGTGGAGAACCTCGGCGTGGTCCAGCCCACCTTCATGTGCGGCGCCCCGCGGATCTTCGAGAAGGTGCGGGCTCGGGTGATGACCCAGGCGTCGCACGGGGTCAAGGCCAAGATCTTCGACTGGGCGTTCGGCGTGGGCCGCAAGGTCTCGCCGCTCCGACTGGCCGGCAAGGAGCCGAAGGGGGCGCTCAAGGTGCAGCACGCCCTCGCCGACCGGCTGGTGTTCAGCAAGATCAAGGCCCGGATGGGCGGCCGGATCAACTTCTTCGTCTCCGGCTCTGCCGCGCTGAACCGCGAGGTCCAGGAGTGGTTCCATGCCGCCGGCCTGCTGGTGCTGGAGGGCTACGGGCTGACCGAGACCAGCGCAGCGTCCTGCGTGAACAACCCGCGGTCGACCCGGTTCGGTACGGTCGGCCCGCCGCTCCCGGGCACCGAGGTCAGGATCGCCGACGACGGCGAGATCCTGATCAAGGGCCCCGGCGTCATGGAGGGCTACCACAACCAGCCCGAGGCGACGGCCGAGGTGCTGAATGACGGCTGGTTCGCCACCGGCGACATCGGCGAGCTGGACAGTCACGGCTACCTGCGGATCACCGACCGCAAGAAGGACCTGATCAAGACCTCCGGCGGCAAGTACGTCGCGCCGCAGAAGGTCGAGGGCGTGCTCAAGGCGACCTCGCCCTACATCAGCCAGGTCGTGGTGCACGGCGAGGGCCGGAAGTACGTGACCGCGCTGATCACCCTGGACCCGGAGGCCATCGAGGGCTGGGGGAGTGGGCAGAACCTTGATGTCACCTCGGCGGAGGAACTGGCCGCCTCACCCGAGGTGCGGGACCTGATGCAGGGCTACATCGACCAGGCGAACACCAAGCTCGAGCGGTGGGAGACGATCAAGCGGTTCACCATCCTGCCCAGCGAGCTCTCGATCGAGGAGGGCGAGGTCACGCCGAGCCAGAAGGTCCGCCGGCGGGCCGTGGAGAAGCGTTACGCCGAGCGGCTGGACGCGCTCTACGACAAGGACTGAACAGTCGCTTCGCGACCGTCGCTTCGCGACCGTCGCTTCGCGACCGTCGCTTCGCGACGAAAAAGCGAGGAAAGCGCAAGCGCTCGCGCCTGGTTGGTTCCGTCGAACCAAGCCCTCCTTCGTCGGGACGGTTCGACGGTCGGACTTCGTCCGGGAAGGGAAGCGGCTTGACCTCTTTCGTCTACCGGTGTCCAGTGCGCTGGGGCGACCTGGACGCGCAGGGTCACGTCAACAACGGGTTCTACGTCGACTACCTCCAAGAGGCCCGCGTCCACTTCCTGCTCCACGGTCCGGCCGAGGCCCGAGAGCTGCTGGACTTCGGTGTGCTGGTGGTCAGCCACCAGGTCGAGTACCTGCGGCCGGTCGGGGCCGTCGATGCGGTCAGCGTCCGGCTCTGGGTGGACGCGGTCGGCGGCAGCCGGTTCGTGATCGGCTATGACCTGCTCGACGGCGAGGAGCTGGCCGCCCGGGCCCGGACTGCTCTGGTGCCCTACGACCTTGCTGAGAACCGGCTGCGTCGGTTGACGGCCGGCGAACGGGACTTCCTTGGCGGTCACCTCGCCCCGGCCGAGCCGCTGCGCGCGCTGGCGGCTGGAGAAGCCGACCGTGGGGCGTTCCGGGTGCCTCTCGTGGTTCGCTGGTCAGACCTGGACTCCTACGGTCACGTGAACAACGTGAAGTTCTACGACTACGTCCAGCAGGCCCGGATCGCATTGATCAACGAGACGGTGCACTGGTCGCCGGAAACTGTCTGGATGGTTGCTCGGCAGGACGTGCAGTACCGGGCGCCGCTGGACTTCCGCCTCGAGCCCTACGAGGTCGCGACCTGGGTGACCGCCGTGGGCACCCGCTCGTTCACGCTGGCCGCCGAGATCTGCGACCCCGGCTCCGGTCGGGTCTACGCGACCGCGGGCACGGTCGCCGTCGGCTCTGTGCCCCTGACGACCGACCAACGGGACGCGCTGAACCGCTGGCTAATCTGAGCCCATGACCGCGCCGCCGCAAGAACAGACCCAGGCTCTTCTACTGAGCGTCGGCGAGGTCGCCGTCCAGCCCGCCACGGTGCCCGAGCCGGGGCCGCTCCAGGTCCTGGTGGAGGTCGCCGCCGTCGGGGTCTGCGGGTCCGACGTGCACTACTTCGACCACGGCCGGATCGCCGACTACGTGGTGCGGGAGCCGTTGGTGCTTGGGCACGAGGCCTCCGGCACCATCCGGGCCGTCGGCTCCGAGGTCCGCGACCGCACGCCGGGCCAGCGGGTCGCGTTGGAGCCGCAGGAGACCTGCGGGCGGTGCAAGGAGTGCCTGTCCGGTCGCTACAACCTGTGCCCCGACGTCCACTTCTTCGCCACGCCGCCGATCCACGGAGCCTTTGCTCAGTACGTGGTGCTGGAGGCGATCCGTGCACATCCGGTGCCGGACAGCCTGAGCGACGAGGCCGCCGCCCTGATCGAGCCGTTGTCAGTCGGGGTGTGGGCGGCCCACAAGGCCGACGTCGCCCCCGGCGACCGGGTGCTGGTCACCGGCGCAGGTCCGGTCGGGTTGCTCTGCGCCGACGTGGCCCGGGCC
>DASQUF010000047.1:0-2549 GCA_035641435.1 Propionibacteriaceae bacterium
GAGGCCGAGGGTTCCCGCCGGCTCCGGCCACCTGGGCCAGCAACCCCGGACCGGGCGGACCACCGACGGCGTTGGCCACGGTCTCGGCGAGTCGGCGCCCTCCAAGGGCCGAGGGTGAGCGACTGCCCTCCCGCCTGGTGAGGGTGGTGAGCACGCGCTGCAGGGCATCGGATCGCGGCAATCCGCGAGTGCCCCGACCGGATGCGGCCATCGAGAGATGTAGGGCCATCTTGTCGGCCATTGCCGATGAACCTCCTCCTTCCTCGGTGGAGGGATCAGCTACCTGTCGGCAGTGACTCGGTCCTGTCGCGGCCGGGATAGGGCGCTGCGTCGGCTGGGCCGCGGCGGATTTGCCACCTCGGGGTTCGTCAGCCATGGCATCGTGGCTTGGTGCCGACACTTGTCCTTCAGGTGCCCGCCGAGCTGCGGTTCCTGCTGCCGCTGGCCCGACGCGGTGGGACGGTGCCGATCCTGGCGGCAGGAACCGACACCGTGGGGCACGTCGTGCAGGCGGCCGGGATCCCCTTGACCGAGGTGAGCAGCCTCGCGATGGACGGCGTGCCGGTGCGGTCCTGGGCCCGGGCCGTGGATGGAGTGCTGGACTTGACCCCGGTAGTCCGTCCGCAGCGGCCGCCCACGTCGCCACCGCGGTTCCTGCTTGATGTCCACCTTGGCGGCCTCGCGCGCCGGCTGCGGCTGCTCGGCCTCGACGCGGCCTACCATGCCGACGCAGATGACGCGGCACTTGTGGAGCAGGCGGCGGTGGAGGAGCGGGTGCTGCTCAGCCAGGACCGGGGGCTGCTGCGCCGGCGCGCCGTGCTCGCGGGTGCGCTGGTGCGCGGGGCAGGAACCGCTGCCCAGCTGGACGACGTGCTGGATCGCTTCGCTCCGCCCCTCGCCCCTTGGACACGATGTATGAGCTGTAACGGTCTTCTCGGACCGGTTTCGTTGCAAGAGGTAGCCACGCAGCTGGAGCCGGGCACTCGGTTCACTTACCGGGATTTCGCCCGCTGTGCAGAGTGCGGCCGGGTGTACTGGCGCGGCGCCCACGCCGCACGCCTGGAACGGGTAGTCGCCCGAGCGAAGGATGTGGTGCACAGCCGGCTTGTGTCATCGGGCGCGGCTGTTGCGCAACCGCTCTGTGAGCTGGCGTTCCCGGCGGATGGGCTGGTGACCGATACGTGCAGTCCTCGCCAAGACGGCTGACTACCGGTCCAGATTCTTTGTGCAATGTGCGTTCCGCCGAGGGTCAAGGTCCTGGGCGTCCTGTAAATGGGTGGCCTGGTTGATCATGCGGCGACGCTTCTGCGTCGGTGGGTCTTGCGGTTGTCGGTGTCGGCTGGGGGCGGGTCGAGGCCGAGCTCGGCGCGCAGCAGTGTGAGCTGGTGACGTTCCAGGTCGCTGATCGAGACCCGGCACCAGCGGTCGGCGGCTGGGATCATGGTGGCGAACACGAGCTTCATCGCCGCGCGTTCATCGCCGAAGCGGCCGATGACTTTGGTGCGGCGGCGTTCCTCGACGAACAACCGCTCCGCCAGGTTCGTGGTGCGGACCCGGATGCGGTGTCGGACCGGCACCCGGTGGATCGCGAGCAGTGCATCAAGGTCGTCGGCGAAACAGGCACCGCCGCCGGGAACGCGCCGCGGTAGGCGGCCCTCAGCCTGTCCGCAGCGGCTCGAGCCGCGTCCACGGTCTGTCTCGGGTGGTGGGCTGGATCATCTGCTGCTGCGCTCGACCAGGGCACCGACGGGCTGTCCGCAAGCGCCCGGGTTCAATTCTTGGGAATTGAACCCGGCACCCGCGACCGAGCGGCGTTGCTGTAGTCAGCTGCTGTACTGCTTGGTTGCCTAGCCTTGGCCGGATGATCAGCTGACCGGGTCGACGACCCGCGTCATCACGCAGTGGTTCTTGCCCTTGGGCCGGTCGTAGGTGAAGCCGGCCTCCTCATACATGTGGCGGGTGCCGTTGTAGAGGAAGGACGGGTTGACCTTCTTGCCGGGCGTGTCCTGTGGGTACCCCTCGACCAGACCGCCACCGTCCGCGGCGATCAGGTCCAGCGCCCCCCGCAGCGCGGCAGCGGCCAATCCGGCCTTCCGGTGCTTCTTGTCCACGTAGATGCAGGTGATCCGGTAGTCGGGCGGGGCGACCACACCCTCGAGATACTGCTTGCGGTGATGGATGTTCGGGAGCTGCTCCGGCGTGCCGAACTCGGCCCAGGCCACCGCGTCGTCGCCGTCGTAGACCAGCGCGGCGCGCGCGATGCCGGCCTCGACCATCCGCTTCTTGAACTCGGGGTTCTTCTCCTCGGGGCCGCGCTCACACACGCCGTCGTGGAACCAGGTACACCAGCAGCCGCTGAACAGGCCGGTGTTGCGCTCCACCATGGCGGCGAAGTCGTTCCAGGTGGCCCGGTCGAGGGCCTTGATCGTGTAGTCGGACATGCGGTCAGGGTAGATTCCGGTTCCGGACGGATCGCGGCCCGGCACTAAGGGGCAAGGTTGTCCCTGTCCGGCGTCGGGACGGCCCCGGTCTTCAAAGGTCCGCCCCTG
>DASQUF010000048.1:0-8805 GCA_035641435.1 Propionibacteriaceae bacterium
CGCGGCCCGCCGGATCATCGACGAGCGACGGGACGACCTCGTGCGGGCGCTCCGCTGCCAGGCCGGCGGGTGATGCCCGCGCGGCGGGCATCGGGACCGGCTATGCGCCCGGTAGGAGCGGCGAGGATGGAGCAGACCTTCGAGGTTGCGGCGACACGCGAGTTCGACGCGGTTGCGCTGCTGTCCTTTTTGGGCAAGCGGACGATCGCCGGGGTCGAGACGTATGCGGTGGAGCCCGGCCGGCAGCGCTACGCCCGGACGGTCTGCCTGCCGTCCGGACCCGGCATGGTCGAGCTGGTCTGGACCGGGCGCACCCTGCTGGCGACCACCCGGACCGCGCGGGCCGACCGGGAGGAGGCCGCCGCGGTCATCACCCGGCTGTGCGACGCCGACGCACCGGCCCCCGCCATCGCCGCCCACCTCTGCCGATCCGAACCGCTGCGACGGCTGGTGGCGACGCGACCCGGCCTGCGGGTGCCCGGCACGGTGGATCCGGCTGAGATGGCCTTCCGGACGATGATCGGGCAGCAGATCTCCCTGGCCGCCGCGGCGACTGCGGCCGCCAAGCTGGCCGCGGCGTACGGCGAGCCGGTGGACCTGCCCGACCCGGCTCTCACTCGCCTGTTCCCCACCGTGAACGCCCTGGCCGCGATCAACCCGGAGGCGCTGCCGATGCCGCGAAGCCGGGGTCGGGCTCTGGTCGGGCTGGCCCGGGCGCTGGTCGACGGAGGGGTGGAGCTGACCTCGGAGCGGCCCTGGCCGGTGCGACGTGAGGAGCTGCTGGCGCTGCCGGGCATCGGTCCCTGGACCGCGGACTACCTGGCCATGCGGGCCTACGGCGACCGAGACGTACTCCTGGACACCGACCTGGTGATCAAGCGCGAGCTGGCTCGCCGGCAGATCGCGAACACGGCGGAGTGGTCGCCGTACCGCTCGTACGCGACCATGCACCTCTGGTACTCAGCGGTCGACTTCTCCTGATCAACGACGCTCGCGCATAGGGCTGCGGCGCTCACCCAGGCTTGGTGCTGTGCAACGTACGAGGATGGCGGGCGGCCTCGCCCAGCTGTTGGATGCCCGCGACCAGCCCGCCGATGATGTCGCCGACTAGGAAAGAGGTCTGCATCGTGGCCGCGGCCAGCCCGCACTCCACGTCAGTCAGCCAGCGCCGGGCCTCGCTCCCGGTGACGATCTCCAGCGCGTGGAACTCGGGGTCGCACAGCACCAGGACCGAGTTGGCCGGATCCTCCAGCACCCCGTGCAACCGTTCCGCGTACGCCCGGGCGTCCTCCTCGGCGACGCCCACGAAGACCGAGAAGGTCAGGCCGGAGAACACCTCGGCGTTCTGGACCGCCTTCTCGAGCCTTCTCAGCTCGTTCTGGGTGAGCGCCTCACCAGCGGGCACCCGCGCCCCCCGGTGAGCTTTCGTCGTCCTCGGCACCCGCGCCGTGCATCTCGGGCGCGGCCTCGATCTCGCCGCCGGCCTGCCGGCCGCCGACCCACACCGAGTCGGCCGCCGGCGCGGCGTCCCCGCGCGACGCCTGGACCGAGGTGCCGATCTTGGCGATGACGAACACGATTATGGCGACCAGCAGGGGGATCCCGACCAGCAGCGTCAGCGTCTGCAAGATGGACGGCTCCGGCGCCGCGGGCCAACCGGCGAGGGTCTCGAGAGGCACTAGCATGCTCAGGAGTTCGGTCACACCCCTAACCTAGCGTCGCGACGCAGTCGCGAGGAGGGGTGGCGACGAGGAAGAGGAGGCGCGGGTGTCGGAGGCGGGACCCGGCGCTGACGCACTCTCCGTTCCCGATCCGGCCCCCGCGGCAACCGACGCCAGCCGGCTGGTGCTCGACGCGGACCAGATCGCCCGGGCCTGCGCCCGGATGGCCCACCAGATCCTCGAGGCCAACCGCGGTGCCGAGGGCCTGATCCTGCTCGGCATCCCGACCCGGGGCGTCACCCTGGCCCATCGGCTCGCGGCGGCAATGGCCGCTGTCGAGGGCACGCACATCCCCGTGGGGGCCCTCGACGTGACGATGTACCGCGACGACCTGCGGCGGCAGCCGACCCGGGCCGTCGGCCACACCGACGTCCCCGCGCCGGTGGACGACGGGGTGGTGGTGCTGGTGGACGACGTCCTCTACTCGGGCCGTACGGTGCGCGCCGCGCTCGACGCCCTGGGCGACCTCGGCCGGCCGCGGGCCGTCCGGCTGGCCGTGCTGGTCGACCGGGGACATCGGGAGCTGCCGATCCGGGCCGACCACGTGGGCAAGAACATCCCGACCCGGACCGGGGAGCGGGTACGCGTGCGGCTGGCCGAGCTGGACGGGGTCAGCGAGGTCACCATCGTGCCGGCCGACCCGGAGCGGGAGGGACGCTGATGCACCACCTGCTGTCGGCCGCCGATCTGGGCCTCGACGAGATCGCCGCCATCCTGGACCTGGCCGAGGAGATGGCCTCGGTGCAGAGCCGCCCGGTCAAGAAGCTGCCGGCACTGCGCGGACGCACGGTCGTCAACCTCTTCTTCGAGGACTCGACCCGGACCCGGTCCTCCTTCGAGCTCGCCGGGAAGTGGCTGTCCGCCGATGTGATCAACATCAGCGCCAAGGGCTCCTCGGTGTCCAAGGGCGAGTCGCTCCGGGACACCGTGCTGACCGTGGCCGCGATGGGCGTCGACGCGCTGGTCATCCGGCACCACGCCTCCGGAGCGCCGTGGCAGACCACCCAGTGGTTCGCCGAGCTGGGCATCGGAGCCGCCGTGCTGAACGCCGGCGACGGCACGCACGAGCACCCCACGCAGGCGCTGCTCGACGCCTTCACGATGCGCCGGCACTTCCGGGCGGCAGATGGCATCACGACCGGGGACTTCCGCGACCGCACCGTGGTCATCGTCGGCGACCTCACCCACTCCCGCGTCGCCCGCAGCAACGTGCTGCTGCTCGCCACCCTCGGGGCGCGGGTGATCGTGGTCGCACCGCCAACGCTGCTGCCCGCCGGGGTCGGCTCATGGCCCGTCGAGGTGGAGACCGATCTGGACCGGGTGCTCCCGGAGGGTGACGTGGTGATGATGCTGCGGGTGCAGCGGGAGCGGATGTCCGGCGGTTACTTCCCCACCCCCCGGGAGTACACCGTCGGCTACGGGCTCACCCGCGACCGGCTGTGCGCGATGCGGCCCGGGGCGGCGATCTGTCATCCGGGGCCGATGAACCGCGGGCTGGAGATCTCCGCCGACGCCGCCGACGCCGCCAGCTCGCTGATCCTGGACCAGGTCTCAGCCGGGGTCGCGGTCCGGATGAGTGTGCTCTACCAGCTGCTGGGCGGGGCAGAATGAACAGGGGGGCTGAGGGGGGTATCCCCCCTCGGATGGGCACGGGCACCTGGGGCATCCAGGCCGCGCCCGACCTGCTGATCACCGGCGCCGACCTGGCCGGCGCGGGCCGTGCCGACCTGCTGATCCGCGACGGGCTGCTCGCCGATCCGGCGGACGCGGCGCCCGGCACCGAAACCATCGACGCCGACGGGCTGGTCGCCCTCCCTGGGCTGGTCGACCTGCACACCCACCTCCGCGAGCCCGGCCGGGAGGACGCCGAGACCGTCGGGTCCGGTACCGAGGCAGCCGCCCGCGGCGGATACACCGCCGTGTTGGCCATGGCCAACACGAACCCGGTGACCGACACCGCCGAGGCCGCCGCACACGTGGCCGCGCTGGGCCGGCGCGACGGGTACGCCCAGGTCGTCCCGGTCGGCGCGGTGAGCAAGGGCCTGGCCGGCACCGAGCTGGCGGAGCTCGGCCTGATGGCCCGGTCCGACGCCGGCGTACGGGTGTTCTCCGACGACGGGCACTGCGTCGCCGACGCGCGGCTGATGCGCCGGGCGCTGGAGTACGTCCGGGCGTTCGACGGCGTGATCGCGCAGCACGCTCAGGACCCGCAGCTCGCCGGGGCGGACGCCTGCTGCCACGAGGGCGAGATCTCCGGACGGCTGGGGCTACCCGGCTGGCCGGCCGTGGCGGAGGCGGGCATCGTGGCCCGCGACGTGCAGCTCGCCGGGCTGACCCGCTCGCGGCTGCACGTCTGCCACGTGTCGACCGCGGAGACGGTGGAAGTCCTGCGCTGGGCGAAGGGACGCGGCTTGCCGGTCACCGCCGAGGTCACCCCGCACCACCTGCTGCTGACCACCGACGAGGTCCTCAGCTACGACCCGACGTACAAGGTCAACCCCCCGCTGCGTCCGGCAGAGGACGTGGCGGCGCTGCGGGACGGGCTGTCCGACGGGACGATCGACGCCGTGGCCACGGACCACGCACCGCACGCCCGGCACGACAAGGAGCACGCCTTCGCCGAGGCGGCGTTCGGGATGCTCGGGCTGGAGACTGCGCTGGGCGTGGTGGTGGAGACCATGGTCACCACCGGCCGGCTCGGCTGGCGCGAGGTGGCCGAGCGGATGTCGGTGGTGCCTGCCCATATCGCCCGGCTACCGGACCAGGGCCGACCGCTGGCTGTCGGCTCGCCCGGCAATGTCGTCCTGGTCGACCCGACGGCGCGGGCCGTGGTCGACCGCACCGAGTCCGCCTCGCGGTCGCGCAACAACCCCTGGCACGGCCGCGAGCTGCCCGACCCGGTGGTTGCCACCGTCTGGGCCGGCCGGGTCAGCTACCGCCGCTGACCCGACGCTCCCCTGCTCCTCGCTCCCGCCCTCCCCCTGCTGGTCCTCGCCCGTCCCGAAACCGGTCACAAACTGCAGGGTTCAGCCCGCGAAACCAGCAGTCGGTGACCGGTTTTCCAGCTAGGCCGCCGGTGTCGAAGCGGTGTATCGCATGGCGAGCAGTTGGTCCGCATGGTGGAACGCCACCAGTTACGCGTGCCAGCACCCATACATTTCCCGCATATTTAGTAGGGAATGTTCTAAGGAGCAACTATGGGGATCACACTTACTCGCCGGCGGGCTCTTGCGGGCGTCGCCATTGCCGCGGCCGCAGCGTTGGGGCTGACCGGCTGCGTGGGAGGCGCCGCGGGGCCGTCCGGGGAGGCGGGGTCCACCACCCTGCACCTGGTCGGGTTCGCCGTGCCGGCGGAGGCCAACAAGGCGATCCAGGCCAAGTGGGCCGAGACCGAGGACGGCAAGGGCGTCGTCTGGGAACAGTCCTACGGGGCCTCCGGCGACCAGAGCCGCGCGGTGGCCAACGGCCTGAAGGCCGACTACGTGAACTTCTCCCTCGAGGGCGACGTCACCCGGCTGGTCGACGCCGGGTTGGTCGCCGACGACTGGAAGTCCGGGCCGACCAAGGGCATCGTGTCCGACTCGGTGGTGGTCCTGGTCGTTCCGGAGGGGAACCCCAAGAACATCCAGGGCTGGGACGACCTGACCAAGCCGGGTGTCAGCATCGTCACGCCGAACCCCGCCTCGTCGGGCTCGGCCCGGTGGAACATCCTGGCCGCCTACCACCAAGCGGTGGTGGCCGGGGGTAGCGAGGCGGACGCCAAGGACTACCTGACCAAGTTCTTCCGGAACGTGGTCGCCCTGCCGGGCAGCGGCCGGGATGCGACCAACGCCTTCCTGCAGGGCACCGCCGACGTGCTGATCTCGTACGAGAACGAGGCGATCCTGGCCCGCCAGGCGGGCGAGAAGTTCGACTACGTCGTGCCGGACAACACCCTGCTGATCGAGAACCCGGGCGCGATCCTGTCCGACGCCAACCCGAAGGCCAAGAGCTACCTCGACTTCGTGCTCAGCACCGCCGGTCAGGAGGAGTTCGCCAAGAAGGGCTTCCGGCCGGTGATCGACGGGGTCAACGTCGGCTCGGTCGAGGGCGCCAACGACCCGGCCAACCCGTTCCCGACCCCGCCGGGTCTGTTCACCATCGAAGAGGACCTCGGTGGCTGGAAGGCGGTCAACGCCAAGTTCTTCGAGGAAGGTACCGGCATCGTGCCGCAGATCCAGAAGGAAACCGGCAAGTCGCAGTGAGCGCCGTCACCCAGCTCGCCGCCTCCCCGCCTCCGACCGGCGCCCCCGGTCGGAGGCGCAGGCGTAGCGCCACCTCACTCACCCGGGCCTCCGGTCTGGGGCTGGGTATCGCCCTGCTCTGGTTCAGCCTGCTGGTGCTGATCCCGCTGACTGCGGTGGTGGTCCAGGCCTCGAGCGGCGGCTGGTCGGCGTACGTCGCGGCCCTGACCAGCGAGCAGACCCTCGCGGCCCTCCGGCTGACCGTAGGTACGGCGCTGCTGGTGACGGCGGTGAACGTCGTGATGGGGACCATGATCGCCTGGGTCCTGGTTCGCGACCACTTCCCCGGCAAGCGGATCCTCGAGGTGGTCATCGACCTCCCGTTCGCGCTGCCGACCATCGTGGCCGGCCTGGTGCTGCTCAGCCTGTACGGCCCGTCCAGCCCGCTGGGGCTCAACTGGGCCAACACTCCGAAGGCGGTCTTCCTCGCCTTCCTCTTCGTAACCCTGCCGTTCATCGTGCGCACCGTGCAGCCGGTGCTGCTGGAGCTGGAGCCGGAGGTCGAGGAGGCCGCCGCGTCACTGGGCGCCAGCCGGCCGACCACCTTCCGGGTGGTCATCCTGCCCGCTCTCGCCCCCGCCATCACCAGCGGTGCCGCTCTGTCCTTCGCCCGGGCCATCAGCGAGTACGGCTCGCTCGTGCTGCTCTCGGGCAACCTGCCGTACTCCACCGAGGTCGCCTCGGTGCGGATCCTGTCCTACGTCGAGGGTGACCGGCTGACCGACGCCGCCGCGGTCGCCTCCATCCTGCTGGTGGTGGCCCTCGTCGTCATCGTGACCCTCGACGCCATCTCCCGACGGGTGGCCCGCAATGGCTGAGGCAACCGCCGCGTACGGCAAGGTGCGCACCATCGGGCAGCCGTCCCCGGTCCGCTGGCTGCTCCGGGTGATCGTGGTCGGCTACCTCTTCCTGCTGGTGATCTGGCCGATCGCGCTGGTGGTCCAGGCGACCTTCGCCGGCGGTGTGGGTCCGGTGCTGGACGCCCTCAGCCAGCCGGACGTGATCTTCGCCTTCCAGCTCACCCTCGTCGTAGCCTTCTGGGCCGTGTTGATCAACACCGTGTTCGGCGTGGGGATCTCGCTGCTGCTGGTCCGCTACACCTTCCCTGGACGGCGGGCGCTGTCCGCGCTCGTCGACCTGCCGCTCTCGGTGTCGCCCGTCGTGGTGGGCCTGGCGCTCCTGCTGGTCTACGGGCAGACCGGCTGGATCGGCGGAGCACTCGAGTCGGTGGGCCTGCAGGTCATCTACGCCCCGCCCGGCATCATTCTGGCGACGGCCTTCGTCAGCCTGCCCCTGGTCATCCGCGAGCTGGTGCCGGTACTGGCCGAGATCGGCACCGACCAGGAGCAGGCGGCGCGCAGTCTCGGCGCCTCGCCGTGGCAGACGTTCGGTCGGATCACTCTGCCGGCGATCAAATGGGCGCTGCTGTACGGCGTGGTGCTCAGCCTGGCCCGGTCGCTGGGCGAGTTCGGCGCGGTCAAGGTGGTGTCCGGCGGCGTCGCCTTCCGCACCCAGACCGCGACCCTGCTCGTCGAAGAGCGCTACCAGCAGTTCGGTGCGGAGAACACCACGGTGGCCTACGCCGCCGCCTTCGTCCTGGCGCTGATCGCCGTGATCGCGCTCGTCATCGTCACCAGTCTGCGACCCAAGGAGGATGGCCGATGAGCATCAGAATTTCTGGAGTCGGCAAGCGCTTCGGCGACTTCGTCGCCCTGCGGGACATCGACCTGGACATCCCCACCGGCGAGCTGACTGCCCTGCTGGGTCCGAGCGGCGGCGGCAAGTCCACGCTGCTGCGGATCATCGCCGGTCTGGAGCTGTCCGACAGCGGCACGGTCGAGATCGAGGGCAACGATGCGACCCGGCTGCCCGCCCAGAAGCGCAACGTGGGCTTGGTCTTCCAGCACTACGCCGCGTTCCGGCACATGACCGTGGCGCAGAACGTCGGCTTCGGCCTGCGGATCCGGAAACGGCCCAAAAAGGAGATCGCCGCCAAGGTCGCCGAGCTGCTGGAGCTGGTGCACCTGCCGCAGTTCGCCGACCGGCTGCCGTCCCAGCTGTCCGGGGGTCAGCGGCAGCGGATGGCGCTGGCCCGGGCCCTGGCCATCGAGCCGACGGTGCTGCTGCTCGACGAGCCGTTCGGCGCCTTGGACGCCAAGGTCCGCAAAGAGCTGCGCACCTGGCTGCGGCGGCTGCACGACGAGGTCCACGTCACCACGGTCTTCGTCACCCACGACCAGGAGGAGGCGCTCGAGGTCGCCGACCAGATCGTGGTGATCAACGACGGGGCGATCGAGCAGGTGGGCAGCCCCGACGACCTCTACGACCGCCCGGCCTCGGAGTTCGTGATGAGCTTCCTCGGTCCGGTCACCACGCTGGCCGGGCAGCTGATCCGGCCGCACGACCTGGACGTCCGGACCGAACCGCTGCCCGACGCGTACGCCGGGCGGATCGCTGAGCTGAACCGGGTCGGGTTCGAGGTGCGCCTGGACGTCGAGCTGGACGACCGGCAGCAGCTCACCCCGGTGCACGTCACCCAGACCCGGGCGGAGGCCGCCGCCAAGCGGCTCGCCGCCGGCGACCGGGTCTGGCTGAAGGCGGTGCCCGGCGCGTCGACGGTGCCGGCCGGCGGCGCCGGCGTCCCCAGCGCGGTCCCGGAGCTGCAGCCCTTGGGCTAGGCCGGCGGCGGCAGCGGCCGGACCCGCGGCGAGCGCCGGGCGATGGCCACGCCGACCAGCGACAGCACCCCGCCGAGCACGGCCAAGAGAGCCGGCACCTCGTTGAGGAACAGCCAGCCGAGG
>DASQUF010000049.1:0-2049 GCA_035641435.1 Propionibacteriaceae bacterium
GCACCCGCCACCGGATCGAGGGCTGGGAGCACCTGCCCGAGCGGCCGGGGCACATCTTCATCATGAACCACCTCGGCTACCACCCCGACAACGTGCTGCCCAACAACTTCGTCCTCACCCTCGACACCCACTTCGTCTCCAGCATGGTCGTGTTCGAGCGCTACGGCGAGGCGCCGATCCGGGTGGTCCGCACGTCACGGCCGGACGAGTACGGCCACCAGCTGTTCTACGATCGGCTGGGCTACGTCTACACCTACTCCGGCCACATCGACGCCGGCGACGAAGACCCACACAGCTCCCCCGAGGCGCGCCGCCGCTTCTTCCTCGACGTGGCCGGCGCCCACCTCGAACGCGGAAGGAACCTGGTCATCTGCCCCGAGGGGGCCTGGACGTCCACCGAGCGGTCCCCGCTGCGGTTCCGACCGGGCGCCTTCCGGCTCGCCGCCCACGTCCGACCCGAGCCGCTGCTGGTGCCGGTTGCGGTGGCCAACTTCGACAAGAAGCTGACCACCACGACCACCGCCGCGGTGATCCACGAGCCACTCCGGCTCTCGGACCACCTGCCCGACCCGGGTGACGAACCCGCCCTGCTGGACTTCATCAACCACCAGGTCGGCCCCTGGTTCCGCGACTGGGTGCGGGAGGCGGCCGCCCTGGCCGGCTGGGCCGGCTGATCAGCGCCCGAAGCCGTCCGGGACCCCACCGACTGCCAGCTCCAGCCAGCGCCGCTCGAACGCCGACCAGTGGTCCTCCTCGGGGCCGCCCGAGTGGCTGACCGGGAACCGCAGCACCTCAACCGGCCCGCCGAGACGGTCGGCGATGGCCAGCACGGTCGGCGCCGGCACGACCGGGTCGACCAGCCCGACCCCGATCAGGGTCGGGCAGACGACCTGGCCGGCGAAGTTGACCGGGTCGAAGTAGCGCAGCACCACCATCAGGTCCTCGGCGGCGTGCTCCGGGCGGCGCTCCAGGTAGCGGTTGATCTCGGCCGCCGAGCCGGAGCTGGCCAGCAGCCGCCGGCCCTCGGCCCAGCCGAAGCTCGGGACCGCGATGGCGAGCAGGTCGGCCATCCCCCGTGGGGTGTCAGAAGTCGGTCGTGGCCGTCACCAGCAGGCACCGCTTGACGAGGGACTACGATGCCCCGTCGCCTACTCGTCCTCACCGGCGGAGGTCTGGTGTGGTCTGGTCGTTCGTCTACCTGGCGCTGCGCCGCAGCCTCGAGCTGGTCATGCTCTGCTTCCGGTCGGCGCAGGCCAAGGAGATCGAGATCCTGGTGTTACGCCACGAGCTCGCGGTGCTGCGCCGCCAGCGCCCACGGCCCCGCCTGCAGCCCACCGACCGGGCGCTGCTTGCGGCGCTGAGCCGTCTGCTCCCACGGGCGCGCTGGTCGGTGTTCCTGGTGCGGCCCGAGACGCTGCTGCGCTGGCACCGGCGCCTCGTGGCCCGGCGCTGGACCTACCCCACCACCTCCAAGGGACGGCCTGCGATCTCCGACGAGGCGCAGCAGCTGGTCGTGCAGCTCGCTCGCGAGAACCCACGATGGGGCTACCAGCGGATCCACGGCGAGCTCTTGCGGCTCGGGTGTCGGGTGTCGGCCAGCTCGATCCGGAGGATTCTGCGCGCCCACGGCCTTGACCCGGCGCCCCGGCGCGCTGCAACGAGTTGGCGGGCGTTCCTGCGCCAGCAGGCCGCCGGGATCCTGGCCTGCGACTTCTTCACCGTCGACACGGTCTTCCTCCAGCGCGTATATGTGCTGTTCGTCATCGAACTCCGAAGCCGACGGGTGCACCTGGTCGGCGTCACCGCTCACCCGACTGGGTGGTGGGTTGCCCAGCAGGCCCGCAACCTGGTCGCCGTCCTCGACGAGCGGGCCACCGCGTTCAAATTCCTGATCCGCGACCGGGACACCAAGTTCAGCAGGGCGTTCGACGACGTGTGGCGCTCGACCGGCACCGAGATCATCCGCACACCGGTCCAGGCGCCCAACGCCAACGCTGTCGCCGAACGATGGGTCGGCAGCGTGCGCCGAGAGTGTCTTGACCAGCTGCT
>DASQUF010000050.1:0-4849 GCA_035641435.1 Propionibacteriaceae bacterium
CCGCCCGCCTTTTGCAGACCCATCTACGGCTGCTGGTCGAGGACACCTCCTCGGAGGTCGACGCCTGCCGCAACCTGCTCGCCCTGATGAACGCCGACCACATCGAGAACCCCACGCTGACCGACCTGCTGAGAGTCCTCGGCTACGACCCCCGCGAGCCCACCTCCATCTACTCCTCCTGGGCGGCGGCCCGCGACAACGCCCGGCGCGCCCGCGAGGTGATTCCGCTGGACCTGTGGGAGAGCATCAACACCACCTGGCACCAGCTGCCGCGCGAGCCCTTCGGCGTTGCCGGCGCCCACACCTTCCTCAACTGGGCCCGGGAGCGCAGCGCCCTGTTCACCGGGATCGCGCGCGGCATCATGGTCCGCGACGACGGCTGGCAGTTCATGTCGATGGGCCGCTCGCTGGAGCAGGTGGACATGACCTCCCGGATGGTCGCGTCAGCCTCGCTGACCACCGGGAGCACCCAGTGGCCGGCCGTGCTGCGCGGCTGCGGCGGGCACGACGCGTTCCTGCGCACCTACCGCGGCCTGCACAGCGACCGGGGCGCGGCCGAGTTCCTGATCCGGGATGCCCGTTTCCCCCGCTCGATCATGCACGGCCTGGTCGCGGCGGCGGACAGTCTGCGCCGGGTCACCAACCACAACATGCTGGCGGCCCGCCAGTCCGAGTTCGCGGTGCGGGCCCTCGGGCAGATTCGGGCCCGGCTGGAGTACGCCGAGATCGACGACCTGCTGCAGAACCTCAACGCCGAGATGACGGAGGTGCAGGAGGTGGCCTCACGGGTGACCGAAGCGGTGACGACCAACTACTTCGCCGCCGCCGAGCCGGCCGCCTGGATCTCGGAGAGGACGCGGTGAGATGCGGCTGAGCATCGACCACAAGACCGGGTTCCGCTACGCGAGCCGGGTCAAGTCCTCCTACAACGAGGCCCGGATGACCCCGGCGGCGACCGAGCACCAGACGGTATGGACCAGCCGGGTCGCGATCGAGCCGGCGGCCTGGAGCTTCACCTACTCCGACTACTGGGGCACCGTGGTCACCACCTTCGAGCTGCACGAACCGCACGAGGAGCTGACCGTGCACGCCCAGGCCGTGGTGGAGACCCGGGGCGACGAGCTGGCTTGGGACACCGACCGCCGCGTGGCGCCGAACGATCTCGGCTGGCCGGCCCTGCGCGACCGCGGGGTGATCGACACGATGACCGAGTATCTGGTGGTCAACGATCGCACCCGAGCGCCGGACGAGCTGCTGGCCCTGGCCGCCGAGTACGCCGACGCGCCGCCCCGGCTGGCCGGCATGGACATCTGCGGCGTGATCCACGAGCGGCTGAAGTACGAGCGAGGCTCGACCGGCGTGAACAGCACCGCCCGCGAGGTGTGGGACCTCGGTCGCGGCGTCTGCCAGGACTTCTCGCACGTGGCGCTGGGTGCGCTCCGCTCGATCGGGCTACCGGCCCGCTATGTGTCCGGCTATCTGCATCCTGGGCCCGGCGAGGCCAACAAGACCGTCACCGGCGAGAGCCACTCCTGGGTGGAGTGGTGGTGCGGCAGCTGGGTGGCCTACGACCCCACCCTGTGCCGACGGCTGACCGACGGCTACGTCCGGATCGGCCAAGGTCGAGACTACGGCGACGTGGCCCCGTTGCGCGGCACGTACGCGGGCGGCAGCTCGGAGATGTTCGTCACCGTGGAGATGACCGAGCTGGGCTAAGAGCCACGTCCGGCAGGGCGTCGGCTGCGCGCTGATGACCGACGTCGAGAACCGGTCGACGTCTCCTTCGCGAAGAATGACGACGACGGCAGCTCCGAGAGCGCGACGGGTGCGAGAAGAGCAGATCGAGAATGAGCCGGTTATGTTGTCCATCATGAGCAACTACGGGCAGCAGCCGCCCTACGGCCAGAACCCCTATGGCCAGCAGCCGCCGCCGAACCCCTACGGGCAGCAGCCGCCGCCGTACGGGCAACCCTCGGCGCCGCCGCGGCCGGGGCAGCAGCCGCCTTACGGTCAGCCGCCTCAGCAGCCCTACAGGCAACCGCAGCAGCCGTATGGACCGCCGCAGCCGGGCCAGTGGATGCCGCAGCCGCCGATCGCCAAGAAGCCCACGTTGGTCACCCGGGCCCTGCCGGTGGTGACCATGGACTACCTACCCGGCCGGGACATCTCCGAGGTCCTCGGCGAGGTGGTCGGCGTCGTGGCCCGGACGCGCGAGCTGCGACCCGACCTGCGGAGCGGCAACCCGGTGGACGGTTACGTCACCATGCTCACCGAGTCGCGACAGGACGCTGTGGGCGCGCTGGTCGCCATGGCCGAGGCGGCTGGGGCCGACGCGGTCGTCGGTCTGCGCTTCGACTGCAGCGAGATCACCCAGTCGCTGAGCGAGGTCGCGGCGTACGGCACCGCGGTCCGGCTGGTCGGCGCCGGGGCGGACGCACCCGAGGAGGACACTCCCACTACCACCACCCAGCGGGCGGAGAACCAGCCGCCGAGCGACCAGCCCGCCGGGCAGTGGCCGCCGAGCTCGTGGCCGTCCAGCAACTGAACCCAGAAGGAGAGGAGATCATGGCCGCGAAGAAGAAGACGTCGCTCGCCGGAAGGGCTGGTGCTCGCTCCGCTCGCGCGACACCCGAGGTCGCGCCGAGTACTGCCCCGATGGACGAGACCAAGCGGAAGTTCCGGGAGGCGCTGGCCGCCAAGCAGGGCCGCGAGGGCGAGGACCACACCAACCTCGCGCCGGGAGAGAGCCACGCCCACGGGCCGGTCGACGCCAAGCGGACCTTCCGCCGCAAGACCGGCTGAGGCTCGCTCGGCCTAGCGCAGCCGGACCCGGATCCCGTCGGAACCGGGGACGAACTCGACCGCCGACAGGTCGTCGACGACCGCGTCGGCGTCCAACGCCTCCCGAGGCGTGGTGGTGACCACGGCAAGCGTGGCGCAGCCGGCGGCGTGCGCGGACACCAGGCCCATCGGGGCGTCCTCGACCACCAAGCAGCGCTTCGGGTCGGCGCCGAGCTTCTCCGCGGCGACCAGGAAGGGCTCGGGATGGGGCTTGCCGTGGGTCACGTCGTCCACGGTGACCAAGGTCGACGGCGGGACAAGTCCGGCGGCCCGAATCCGGGCCTGGGCCAACGGAAGGGTGCACGAGGTCGCGATGGCGTTCTTGACGTCGACCAGGGCCTTCAGGGCCTCAGCCGCGCCGGGCAGCACCACGATGTCGGACACGTCGGCCAGCTCCAGCTCGGCGATCCGGGCGATTGCTGCCTCCTGCCGCTCGGCCGGCAGCACCGCGCGGACCACGCTCGCCGCGGGAACGCCGTGGTGCCGCATCAGTTCGGCCTCGGTGAGGCCCAGCTCGCCGGCCCACGTGGCCCAGGCGCGATAGACCGCAGCAGTCGAGTCGATCAAGGTCCCGTCCATGTCGAAGATGACGGCCTCGAACACCTCGTCGGCCAACCGACCCAAACCCACCGCGTACGCCTCCCTCGCTCTTGCCCGCTTGACCCGTCCGGCCGCCGCAGTTTCCCGGGTATACCCGAAAACCCGTCACTGTACCTATGTAGTTTCGCGGGCCCGGTGACAGTTTCCCGGGTATACCCGGGAAACTGCGCGACGGGCGAAGCAGGCTTGCGTGAGTGAGCGCTCACTCATTACACTCCTCGACGTGTCTCGTGCCACCCCTTTGCCGCCTGACGAGCGGCGTGCGGCCCTGATCGCCGCCACCGAGCCGCTGCTGGAGCAGTTCGGCCGCGAGGTGAGTACCCGGCAGATCGCCCAGGCCGCCTGCGTGGCCGAGGGCACCATCTTCCGGGCATTCTCCACCAAGGAGGCCCTGATCGACGCCGTGCTGGAAGACGTCTTCGACGTACAACGGACCTGTGACGAGCTGGCGGCCATCGACCCGAGCCTGGACCTGGAGGCCCGGATGGTGGCCGCGGTCCGGGTGCTGCAGGCGCGGTTGCGCAAGGTGTTCGCACTGTTCCACTCGATGCGAATCGGGCCTCGGCACGACCAGCACGACTTCCGCGACCGGCAGCGGAGGGACAACGACCGGCTCAACGCGGCGCTCACCACGCTGCTGGAGCCCGACGCTGACCGGCTGCGACTACCCGCGGCCGACGCCGCCAACGCCCTGCGAACCATGACCTTCGCGCTCACCCATCCAATCCTGGGCAACGAGCGCTACACCGCGCCGGAGCAGATCGTCGACCTGATCCGGCACGGAGTCGAGGCGCCATGTTGATCCCGCTGCTCCGCCGCTTCCTGGCTCCCTACCGCCGGCCGCTCGTCGCGGTCATCCTGCTGTCCTTGGTCGGCACGATGGCCTCGCTGTTCCTGCCCAGCCTGAACGCGGCAATCATCGACAACGGCGTGGCGCAGGGCGACACCGCCTACATCTGGCGGACCGGCGGCGTCATGCTCGTGGTCAGCCTGCTGCAGGTGATCTGCACCATCGCCGGCACGTACGTCGGCGCCCGGATCGCGATGAGCTTCGGCCGCGACGTACGCGAGGCCATCTTCGGCCGGGTGCTCGCCTTCTCCGCCCGCGAGGTCAACCGCTTCGGCGCCCCCTCGCTGATCACCCGGACCACCAACGACGTCCAGCAGGTGCAGATGCTGGTGCTGATGTCGGCGACCATGCTGCTGTCCGCCCCGATCACGATGGTCGGCGGGATCTTCATGGCCCTGCGCGAGGATGTCGGCCTGTCCTGGCTGGTCGCCGTGGCCATGCCGGTGCTGGCCGGGGCCATCGCGCTGGTGGTGCTGCAGATGCGGCCGCTGTTCCGGGTGATGCAGGAGCGGATCGACACGGTGAACCGGGTGCTGCGCGAGCAGATCACCGGCATCC
>DASQUF010000051.1:0-4008 GCA_035641435.1 Propionibacteriaceae bacterium
CTTGCCCACCGAGTCGTGCATATCCCGGGCCAGCCGGGCCCGCTCCTGAGCGGCGCCGACGGCGGCGACGGCCTCCGCCGCCTGCTGCCGGGCCTCCACCATCGACTGCACGTTGCGCTGGACCACCGATCCGATCACGCAGACCCCGAGCACCAGCGCCGGCATCCCGGCGACCAGGGCCAGCCAGCCCTGCCAGCTGGTCGGCGCGGTCGACAGCAGGGCTGCCGGCGCTCCGAGGCTACCGATCACCAGGGGGACCACCAGCAGCACCAGCACCCGCCGGGGAAAGAGCAGCCCGGCGACCAGGGCCGTACAGACCACGGTCAGCGCGGTCGGCTGACCGGCGTTCACCGTGGTCAGCAGGGCGATGCTGACCGCGGTGTCCAGCGAGGCGAGCAGCGGGTGCCGGATCAGGGTGGCGATCAGCCGGTCGCTGCGGCTGAACACCAGGCTGGAGATGGTCAGCAGGAACAGCGAGATGGTCGCCACCGGGGCGGAGGTGGCGATGGTGAGGGCGGCCGGGGTGGCCAGGGCCAGGCAGACCAGCCGGGCGGTGAACACCCAGCGCACCAGCCGTACGTAGCCCGGGTCGGTCAGCAGGGCCTCGCTGGTCGGGTTGGTCTTCGCCGCAGCCGGCCGGGCGGAGGGAATCGCTCTCGGCGGCTCAGCGACGGTCGGTCCTGCCATGCCGGTCAGGGCGCTCACCGTACGGGCGCTCTCACGAGAAGGTTCCCAGCAGGTCGCCGAAGTCGAGGTTGATGCCCACGATCAGCCCGACAACGACCAGGATCAGGGTCGCCGGCACCAGGACAAGCGAAGTGACCAGAGTGACCCGCGGCGCGGTCTGGGCCGCGCGGCGGCGCATCCGCTGCGCACTCTCCCGGCGCATGTCGGCCGCGATCTGGTTGAGCGTGTCGGCCAGTGGCGCGCCGAGCTCCTCGGCCTGCAGGAAAGCGGTGACGAAGCTGTGCATCGCCTGCGACCCGGTGCGCTGCTCCATGTTCGAGAAGGCGGCCCGGATCGTCGCGCCATGGGCCAGCTGGTCCAGGGTCAGCCGCACCTCACTGCTCAGCGCCCCCTCGAAGCGGTCGATCACCCGGGCCATGGCGGCGCGGAAGGCGATCCCGGCGCTCACCGTGACGGCCAGGATGTCCAGGAAGTCCGGCAGGTCGACGTCGATCGCGTCCCGCCGCCGACGGCTCAGCCCGGCGATCCGGCCCAGTGGCAGGAAGATCGCCACCACCGGGATGAGCAGACCGGCGGCCGGGTACCCGCCGAATGCGAAGGCCACGACGCCGGGCAGCAGCAGGATGAACCACCAGACCATCTTGCGGAGCATGCCGTCCACGGTGACGCCGACCGGACGCCCCGCGTAGTTGATCAACCGCTGCAGGTACGCCACCCCGCCCGGGCCGATCAGCCGCCGGATGCGCGGCACAAACCGTCCGGCCAGCCGCTCCAGCGGGGAGAGCCGGCCGGCGGCCTCCCGCCGACGCTCCTCCTTGAGCAGGATCAGGTCGGCGGCGTCCAGATACTCGCTGGGCTGACCGCGCATCATCCGGTAGCCGAGCAGCAGGGTGAGCAGCGCCCCGGTCGCGCCGAGGGCCGGCCACATCGTCGAGAAGGTCAGCATCAGCGCTCGATCCGGGTCATCCGCTGCACCGCGATGTGGCCGATCAGGAACAACCCGATGGATACCACCAGGGCGATCTGGCCGATCAGCGTCTGGGTCATCCGCTCGACGGTCCCGGGCTGGATGGCGTTCAGGGCCAGCAGGATTCCGACACCCATCAGCGTGACCAGGGCGCCGGTGGCCCGGGACTGGGCCAGCACCGTACGGACCTCCCGCCGGACCTCCTTGCGGTCGTCCAGGGTGAGCGAGATGTCCCGCAGCGCCTTGATCAGCGAGCCGCCGGAGCGGGCGCTGACCACCAGAGTGGACATCAGCACCCGGACCTCGCGGGCCGGCAGCCGGTCGTTCATCTGCAGCATGGCGTCCTCGAGCGGGGTGCCGAAGCGCACGGCCGCGTTCAGCCGCTGGATCTCGGTCTTGGCTGGCTCGGCCATCTCGCCTTCGGCCACAACCCACGCCGTGGTGATGGACAGGCCCGCATTGGCGCCGTTGGACAGCACCCGGGCGAGCTCGGGGATCTGCTGGACGAAGCGCTCGCGGCGACGTTCCCGGGACCGGCGCAGCCAGCCGCGGAGCAGCAGGAAGCCGCCCGCCACCCCAACCACTGCGAACGCCGGGGCGAGCAGTCGGGCCAGTAGGTAGGGCAGCGTTGCGGTGACCGCCAGCAGGACGAGGAAGACGACGATCGGCGGGTACGTGATCCCGGCCAGCACCAACTCGCGCTCCAGCCAGCGGCCGAGCCGAGTGCGGTTGAAGCCCCGGCTGACCCGGGTGAAGAGCGTACGCGGCACGTCCGTGTTGGTCGTGCCCTCCAGAGTGCCGACGACGATCAGCTTGTGCTGGGCGGAGTTCGTCGCGAACTGCCGGACGCCCATCATGAACAGCACGGTGAACGCGGCCAGCCCGAGGAAGATCCAGATCATGCCGCCGCGGCCTCCCAACCGGGCGGCAGCTGCTCACCAGCGTTCTGCAGGGCCGCGATCATCTGCTCCGGCACGGCGTACCGGCGGAACTGTCGGCCCACCGGGTCGAACTCCGCGAGGGTCGCCAGCTTGTAGTCCTCGCGCCGGGCCGAGGTCAGGTACGCCAGCTGCACGATCCGCCGCGAGCCGTCGGCGTGTCGGTTGAGCTGCACGACCAGGTGGATCGCCGAGTTGACCTGGTCGCGGATCGCGGCGAAGGGCACCTCGACGTCGCTCATCGTGGCCAGGGTCTCCATCCGCGACAGCGCGTCGTAGGCGTTGTTGGCGTGCACGGTGGTCAGCGAGCCCTCGTGGCCGGTGTTCATCGCCTGCAGCATGTCCAGCGCCTCGCCGCCGCGGACCTCACCGACCACGATCCGGTCGGGCCGCATACGCAGCGAGTTGCGGACCAGCTCGCGGATGGTCACCGCCCCGCGACCGTCCACGTTGGGCGGGCGGGTCTCCAGCCGGATCACGTGCTCCTGGTTGAGCGACAGCTCGGCGGCATCCTCCACGGTGACGATCCGCTCCCGTCCCGGGATGAACTGGGACAGCGCGTTCAGCATGGTGGTCTTGCCCGAGGCGGTGCCGCCGGAGACGACGATGTTCAGCCGGGCCCGCACGCAGGTGGACAGCAGCTCCGCGCTCTCCCGGTCGAGGGTGCCGCGCTGCAGCAGGTCGGCCAGCCCGTACGCCTTCGGGAACAGCCGGATCGTGACGGCCGGGCCGGTCAGCGACAGCGGCGGCAGGACCACATTGACGCGTGCGCCCCGGGGCATCCGCGCGTCGGCCGGCAGTCGCGCGTCGACCATCGGGCTGGCCTCGTCCACCCGCCGGTTCACCGCGGAGACGATCCGGTCGATGGTCTGCAGCAGCTGGGCCTCGGAGGTGAACCCGGACGGGATCCGCTCCACCCGGCCGAACCGCTCGACGTAGACGGTGTCGTGGCCGTTGATCATGATCTCGGAGATGGAGTCGTCGGCCAGCAGGGGCTCGAGGACGCCCAGCCCGACGGCCTCGTCGACCACCCGGCGCACCAGCGTCGAGCGCTCCCGGGTGGACAGGATGACGCCCTCGCGGGAGATCAGGTGGGCCAGCACCCGCTCCAGCCGGGCCCGTCGCTCGTCGGCCGGCAGCCGGGACAGCTCCTGCAGGTCGACCTCGTCGAGCAGGATCTGCTTGAAGCGGCGGACCTGCGCGTCGTCCGCCTCGCTCTCGGTCCGGTTGCGGTCCTGCAGCCGTACGAACCCCTTGCTGAAGTCCCGTCTCATTCCCCCGAGCCCCCGGTCATGGCATGGTCACCGAACGGGTGATCCGGTAGTCGGAGACGAAGGGGATCAGCTTGATCGGCGGTTCGACCTCGACCACGACGGTGTGGTCCGGGCCGGTGGACCGCATGGTCAGGAGCTGGAT
>DASQUF010000052.1:0-7161 GCA_035641435.1 Propionibacteriaceae bacterium
TGGACGGGCAACCCGGCCGACCTGCCCGCCGTACGCGAGGGCCGGGCCGGCGTACAGGACGAGGGCTCGCAGCTGGTGGCCGCCGCGCTGGCGCGCGTCGGGGCACCGGTCGGTCCATGGCTGGACATCTGCGCCGGCCCCGGCGGCAAGACCGCCCTGCTGGCCGGGCTGGCCGGGCCGGAGGAGCCGCTGGTCGCCGCCGAAGTCGCCCCTCACCGGGCGCTCCTCGTTCGGCAGGCAGTGCGGGCCTACCCGTCGTCACCGGCGGTGCTGGTGGCGGACGGAACCCGGCCGGCGTGGCGCCCAGCCGCGTACGCGCGGGTCCTGGTGGACGCCCCGTGCACGGGGTTGGGGGCGCTCCGCCGTCGGCCCGAGTCCCGCTGGCGCCGCCAGCCGACCGACGTCGAGCCGCTGCACCGGCTGCAGGTCGCCCTGCTGGCCACGGCGATCGACAGCACCGCGGCCGGCGGCGTGGTCGGTTACGTCACCTGCTCACCTCACCGCCGAGAAACCGTCGATGTAGTCGCCGAGACCCTGGCCGGGCGCGACGACGTGACGGTCGTGCCGGCGGACCGGCTGCTCCCGGCCTCGGTCGAGGACGGGACGATAGGCGACTTCGTGCAGCTGTGGCCGCACCGGCACGGCACGGACGCGATGTTCGCGGCGTACCTGCGCCGCCGCGGCTAGTCCAGCTAGGTTCGGTCAGCGGCTGCGGATCGACGCAATCAGCCGGCCCCGCTGCTTGGCCTGACGCGCCAGCAGGCGCTTTGCCGGAGCCGCGGCGGTCGCGGAGGCACCCGACGGACCTCGAGGTAGCCACCGGCGGTCGGCTCGAAGGCATCGGGAGTCGGTGGCGGAAAGACTCCAACGGCTGGTGACCCGAGGAGCGGGAGGCCGCACCACATTTGCACGCGGGGTTGCCCGGAGCCGCCGGCCGTTACAGTCATCCCGTGGCCCCGCGCATTCTGCCCAGCCTGCTGTCCGCCGACTTCGCGAACCTGCAGACGGCGATCGAGTCGGTGCCCAGCGCGGACGGGCTGCACGTGGACGTGATGGACAACCACTTCGTGCCGAACCTCACCCTGGGGCTGCCCGTGGTCGAGGCGCTCCGCAAGGTCACGGCCCGGCTCCTCGACGTCCACCTGATGATCGAGCAGCCCGACCGCTGGGCCCCGGCGTACGCGGAGGCGGGCGCGGAGTCGGTCACCTTTCACGTCGAGGCGGCGGCCGCCCCGGTGCGCCTGGCCCGGGAGCTGCGGCACCGCGGCGCCCGCGCCGCCATGGCGCTCCGGCCGGCGACGCCTATCGAGCCATACGCGGACCTGCTGCCCGAGCTGGACATGGTGCTGATCATGACCGTGGAGCCTGGGTTCGGCGGCCAGAAGTTCCTCGACCTGTGTCTGCCCAAGATCGCCCGGACCCGGGCCCTGCTGGACCAGATGGGCGGCGACATCTGGCTGGAGATCGACGGGGGCGTCTCCGCGGTCACCATCGAGCGCTGCGCCGAGGCCGGGGTCGACACGTTCGTGGCCGGATCTTCGGTCTTCGGCGCCGACGACCCGGACGCGGTGGTCAAGCAGCTGCGGGACCAGGCGGCGGCGCCACCCCGGCCGCCTGCCTGACCGCCAAGAACGGTTGGCGTATCGGGAATGTTCGCGGCGGGCAGGTGCTTGTAGGTAGTGCCGTCCGGTGCAGGACCCCCGGGCCTCACCCCTTCGCCGCTACGAGCGGCCACTCGCCGAGAGGCGTCTGCCGGACGGCGCACACTTTCCGCGGTCGCCCGGCGCTGGACCGCGGGCGGCGGTAGCGGCATGGTGGGGACATGACCTCACGACGTCGAGCACGACCCGAGGTGCTGGGTCCGGCCCTGGTCAGCCACGTAGTGCTGACCGCGCTGGTCTGGCGCGACATCAGCCGCCGCGACCCCTCCGAGCTGCGGGGCAGCAAGAACCTGTGGCGGGTGATCACCGCCCTGAACACCGGCAACCACCTGCTCTACTGGCTGGTCGGCCGCCGGCGCCGCGTGGGCTAGGTGGTTCCTCGACGCAGGTAGCGCTCGAACTCGGCGGCGATCGCCTCACCGCTCGCCTCGGGGAGCTCGGTGGCGTCCTGCTGCTGCTCCAGCGTGGCGACGTACTCGGCCACCTCCGAGTCCTCGGCGGCCAGCTCGTCGACCCCACGCTCCCACGCCCGAGCCAGCTCGGGCAGCTCGCCCCGGTCGAGGTCGACGCCGAGCATCTCCTCCAGCGCGGTCAGCAGCGCCAGCGTGGCCTTGGGGCAGGACGGATGCGAGACGTAGTGCGGGATCGCCGACCACAGCATCAGTACCTGCATGCCCGCCCGGGTCAACGTGTCGGACAGCACGCCGACGATGCCCGTCGGCCCCTCGTACGTTGATGGTGCCAGGCCCAGCTTGGTCATCAGCTGCCGGTCCCCGGTCGAGGTCGACACCGGGATCGGCCGAGTATGCGGGGTGTCGGCGAGCAGGGACCCCAACAGGTGCACCCGGTTGACGTTCGCCGAGGTCAGGGCCGAGGCGAGCAGAGTCGCGAACTGGCGCCAGCGCAGGTTCGGCTCCAGTCCGAGCACCAGCACCAGGTCGCGACCGTCCGGGAGCGAGGAGATCTTCAGCTCGGTGGTCGGCCAGACGATCTCGCGCTGCCCGTCGGACCCCAGATGTACGCACGGCCGGTTGACCTGGAAGTCGTAGAAGTCGTCCGGGTCAAGGGCGAAGACAGGCTCCGCCCCGTACGCCTCCTCGAGGTGCTCGACCGTCCCCGTCGCGGCGCTGCCCGCATCGTTCCAGCCGCCGAACGCGGCGACGACGACAGGGTCGACCAGGTCGCGCAGGTCGCGCACAGTCCGCGGCTCGCCTTTCGACATGCGCTTCACTGTAGTCGCCGTCGGTGACGCGCACGGTCCTCACATGCTGGTAATGCCCTCGGACGGCCGTCCTGCGGAACTATCCTCGACAGGTGCCGAATGATCTTCGATCGGTCCTGTCGCAGCGTGTCGTGATCGCGGACGGAGCGATGGGCACCATGCTGCAGGGCTACGACCTGGCCCTCGCCGACTTCGACGGGCTCGACGGCTGCAACGAGGTGCTCAACCGGACGCGGCCCGATGTGGTCCGCGCGATCCACGACGCCTACTTCGAGGCCGGCGTGGACGCCGTGGAGACCAACACCTTCGGAGCCAACCTGGCGGCGCTGGGCGAGTACGGCATCTCCGAGGAGATCTTCGCGCTGGCCGCCGCCGCGGCCCGGATCGCCCGCGACTCGGCCGACGCCTACGCCACGGCCGACCGGCCTCGGTTCGTTCTCGGCAGCGTGGGTCCGGGCACCAAGCTGCCCACGCTCGGACACGTGAGCTTCGCGGCCCTGCGCGACGCCTACCAGGTGCAGGTCGAGGGTCTGCTCAGCGGCGACATCGACGCGGTGCTGATCGAGACCTCCCAGGACCTGCTGCAGACCCGGGCGGCCACATTGGGAGCCAAGCGGGCGCTCGCCCAGGCCGGGCGGGACCTGCCGGTCATCGTCCACGTCACCGTGGAGACCACCGGCACCATGCTGCTCGGCACCGAGATCGGGGCGGCGCTGACCGCGCTGGAACCGCTGGGGATCGACCTGATCGGCCTCAACTGCGCCACCGGTCCGGCCGAGATGAGCGAGCACCTGCGGCACCTCTCCCGCTACGCATCGATCGGCGTCAGCTGTATGCCGAACGCGGGGCTGCCGCAGCTGACCGCCGACGGGGCGCACTACCCGCTGAAGCCGGTCGAGCTGGCCGACGCCCTGGAGCAGTTCGTCTCCGAGTTCGGCCTCGGACTGGTCGGCGGCTGTTGCGGTACCGGCCCGGAGCACCTGCGCCGGGTGGTCGAGCGGCTGGAGGACCGGGCACCGCTGCCGCGTACGCCGACGCACGTCCCGGCCGCCTCGTCGCTGTACGCGGAGGTGCCGTTCCGGCAGGACACCAGCTACCTGTCGATCGGGGAGCGGACCAACGCCAATGGTTCGAAGGCGTTCCGTGAGGCGCTCCTGGAGGAGCGCTGGGACGACTGCGTGGACATCGCCCGCGCCCAGATCCGCGACGGCGCCCACCTGCTGGACCTGAACGTCGACTACGTCGGTCGCGACGGGGCGGCGGACATGAAGGCCCTCGCCTCCCGGTTCGCGACCGCGTCGACGCTGCCGATCGTGCTGGACTCCACCGAGCCGGCCGTGCTGCAGGCCGGCCTGGAGACGCTGGGTGGCCGGGCGGTGATCAACTCGGTCAACTACGAGGACGGCGACGGCCCTGACTCGCGGTTCGCCCGGATCATGCGACTGGTCGCCGAGCACGGCGCGGCCGTGATGGCGCTGACCATCGACGAGGAGGGTCAGGCCCGCACCCGGGAGTGGAAGGTCCGGGTCGCGGACCGGATCATCGACGACCTGGTCACGAACTGGGGCATGCGGACCAGCGACATCATCATCGACTGCCTCACCTTCCCCGTCGCCACCGGCCAGGAGGAGACCCGGCGGGACGGGATCGAGACCATCGAGGCCATTCGGGAGGTGAAGCGCCGCCATCCCGAGGTGCAGACCACGCTGGGCCTGTCCAACATCTCCTTCGGGCTCAACCCGGCCGCCCGGGTAGTGCTCAACTCGGTGTTCCTGAACGAGTGCATCGACGCGGGGCTGGACTCGGCCATCGTGCACGCGGCGAAGATCGTGCCGATGGCCCGGATCCCCGACGAGCAGCGCGAGGTCGCCCTCGACCTGGTCTACGACCGGCGCCGACCGGAGACCGAGGACGCGCCGGCGTACGACCCGCTGTCGGTATTCCTGGACCTGTTCGAGGGGGTCACCACCGCCGACACCCGGGCGGAGCGGGCCGCGGAGCTGGCCAGCCTGCCGGTTGCCGAGCGGCTGCAGCGGCGGATCATCGACGGCGAGGGCAAGGGCCTCGGCGACGACCTCGACCTCGCACTGGCCGACAAGCCGGCCCTGGACATCATCAACACCGACCTGCTGGCGGGAATGAAGGTGGTCGGCGAGCTGTTCGGCTCGGGGCAGATGCAGCTTCCGTTCGTGCTGCAGTCGGCCGAGGTGATGAAGTCGGCGGTGGCTTACCTCGAGCCGCACCTGGAGAAGGCCGACTCGCGGGGCAAGGGCACCATCGTGCTGGCCACGGTCAAGGGCGACGTGCACGACATCGGCAAGAACCTCGTCGACATCATCCTGACCAACAACGGCTACACCGTGGTCAACCTGGGCATCAAGCAGCCGATCGGCAGCATCATCGAGGCCGCCGAACAGCACGATGCGGACGCCATCGGGATGTCCGGGCTCCTGGTCAAGTCCACGGTGGTGATGAAGGAGAACCTCCAAGAGCTGAACGCGCGCGGGATGGCCACCAGCTACCCGGTGCTGCTCGGCGGGGCGGCGCTGACCCGCGCCTACGTCGAGCAGGACCTGCGCGAGGTGTTCGCCGGCGAGGTCCGCTACGCCCGGGACGCGTTCGAGGGGCTGCGGCTGATGGACGCCCTGATGGCGGTCAAGCGCGGCGACGAGGGCGCGGCGCTGCCCGCCCCCCGCGAGCGCCGGGTCAAGGCGGTGACACGCCCGGAATCGACCGACGCGGGGGACGCGACACCGAGCCGTTCCGACGTCGCGGTCGACATCGACGTGCCCACCCCGCCGTTCTGGGGCGACCGGATCGTCAAGGGCATCGCCCTGGCCGATGTGGTCGGCTACCTGGACGAGCGGGCTACCTTTCTGGGCCAATGGGGACTGAAGGGCTCCCGAACCGGACCGTCGTACGAGGAGCTGGTCGAGACCGAGGGTCGGCCCCGGCTGCGCGCGTGGCTGGACCGCGTCCATACCGAGGGCGTCGCGGAGTTCGCGGTGGTCTACGGCTACTGGCCCTGCTACAGCGAGGGCAACGATCTGGTGGTGCTCGCTCCGGGCGGCGAAGTGTCCGACCCGGCCGCCGAGCTTCACCGCTTCACGTTCCCGCGGCAGCGGCGCCCGCGCTACCTCTGCCTGGCGGACTTCTTCCGGGATCGAGAGCTGGCGCTGGCCAAGGGCCCGGACGTGGTGGCGTTCCACCTGGTCACCATGGGTTCGGCGGTGTCGCGGGTGACCGCGAAGCTGTTCGAGCAGAACGCGTACCGCGACTATCTCGAGCTGCACGGGCTCAGCGTCCAGCTGACCGAGGCCCTGGCCGAGATGTGGCATGCCCGGGTCCGGTCGGACCTCGGCTTCACCCGCGACGATGGCGCGGTCGACGAGATGATCCGGGACCAGGCCTACCGGGGTTCGCGCTACTCGTTCGGCTACCCGGCCTGCCCCGACCTGGAGGACCGGGCCAAGCTGGTGGACCTGCTCCGCCCGGAACGGATCGGGGTCGAGCTGTCCGAGGAGCTGCAGCTGCACCCCGAGCAGTCGACCGACGCGCTGATCGTGCACCATCCCGAGGCCAAGTACTTCAACGCCCGCTGATGTCGCCTTGCGTCCGCACAACGGTGGGCTATCGACCTCAGTTGTGCGGACGTAACGCAGAGTGAGAAGAGCAGATGACGGAGACCTACCTCGTCGAGCGGTCCGCGACCATCGCGGCCGCCCCGCAGCACATCTACGACCGGCTCGTCGACTTCCACGCCTGGATGGACTGGTCACCGTGGGAGGACCTCGACCCGAAGCAGGTGCGCAGCTTCACCGGCGCGGAGGCCGGTGTGGGGGCGGGCTACGCCTGGTCGGGCAACCGCAAGGCCGGCCGGGGGAGTATGCAGATCACCCACGCGGTCGAGCCGAAGGAGGTCCGCATCGCGCTGGATTTCGAGAAGCCGTTCAAGTCCGCGAACACCATCGACTTCTTTCTCACCCCCGAGGGACCGAACTCGACCCGGGTGCGCTGGACGATGGTCGGCCCGAAGACACTGGCCACCAAGGTGATGGGGCTGTTCACCAGCATGGACAAGATGATCGGTCCGGACTTCGAGAAAGGCCTGGCCCGGCTCAAGGACGTGGTGGAGACACGGCCGCCCTCCTGACGCGTACCCGTGCCTTCGGTTCCGATGGGCGATTCGGCGGGCGGTTCCGTGGTGGGCGAGAATGGCCGGGCGATGAGCGATACGACCGCGCCCCTGGCCGCTGCCCTGTGGGACTTCGACGGGAC
>DASQUF010000053.1:0-10648 GCA_035641435.1 Propionibacteriaceae bacterium
GTCCATCACCGCCCCCGGCCTGTTCCCCTCGGCCGACCGGTTCGCCGAGTACTACCGCCGGCCCATCGAGCGGCATCGGGATGCCGCCCGGCTGGCGCAGCTCCGGCGGCGGATCCGGCCGGTCCTGCTCCGCCGCACCAAGGACGCGGTCGCCGCCGAGCTGCCCGCCAAGCAGGAGCAGATCGTCGAGGTCGAGCTGCACCCGAAGCATCAGCGGCTTTACCAGACCCACCTCCAGCGCGAGCGACAGAAGGTGCTCGGCCTGATCGAGGACCTGGACCGCAACCGGTTCACCGTGCTGCGCTCCCTGACCCTGCTGCGCCGGCTGAGTCTGGATGCGGCCCTGCTCGATGAGGCAAACGCGAGCGTGCCGGCCGCCAAGGTCGAGGTGCTGCTCGCCGACCTGGCCGAAATCGTCCGGGAGGGCCATCAGGCCTTGGTGTTCAGCCAGTTCACGACCTTCCTCGGTCGGATCCGGACTCGGCTCGAGGAGGCCGGCGTGGCGTACGCGTACCTCGATGGGCGTACGCGGAACCGGGACCAGGTCGTCTCGCGCTTCCGGACCGGCCAAGCCTCGGTGTTCCTGATCAGCCTCAAGGCCGGCGGCTTCGGTCTCAACCTGAGCGAGGCTGGCTACTGCTTCGTGCTGGATCCATGGTGGAACCCGGCAACGGAGGCACAGGCCGTCGACCGGGCCCACCGAATCGGCCAGACGAAATCACTGATGGTCTATAGACTCGTCGCGAAGGGCACCATCGAGGAGAAGGTGATGGCGCTCAAGACGGCCAAGCAGGAGCTCTTCGGGTCGATTTTCGACGATGAAGCCCTGTCCGGAGCGGCGTTGACGGCCGATGAGATCCGGCATCTGGTGGCTGGCTGACCTCCGCAGA
This sequence comes from Propionibacteriaceae bacterium, assembly GCA_035641435.1. GTDB lineage: Bacteria > Actinomycetota > Actinomycetes > Propionibacteriales > Propionibacteriaceae > Microlunatus. Next base: position 891 of record DASQUF010000053.1, read on the forward strand.
TCGGGTATCGCAGAGGTGTCCGGTTTTTGACATGACCAGAAGCGGACAATAGGGCGGTTTGGCCTCGACACTCATCCGAGCCGGGGCTAATTTCGTGGACTGTCAGCAGTTGGTTCGCCAACATCTGACGGGCATCGCCCTTCGACAGCGTTCACTTTGAACGTTCCTCTATGGGGGAGGGAACGTCGGGGTGTGGTCGGACGGGCACCGCTCATGTTGTCGGTGAGGTTGGCAGAGATGCGCCTCGCCGCCAGCGTCTGGGGTACCCGTCGAGTGACCCACGGCCGCTCGCGCTCGGGGATTGTGCTCGCGCCTCTCGCTCCTGGCGGGAGGCGCGAGTGTTTCCGGCTATCTTTCGCTTCAAGCGAGCCGATGCCCCAAAGGAGCGTTCATGACCGCGACCGACGCTGTCCCCGCCCAGAGTGTCGAAGGGTCGACCGAGGCGTTCGCCGACAAGATCTTCACCGCGCTGCTCGGGACCATGGAGACGTTCGGCCTGTACCTGGGGGAGCGACTGGGCTGGCTGACCGCCCTCGCCGCCGAGCCGCTGACCCCCGCGGAGCTCGCTGCGCAGACGCAGACCGCGGAGCGCTACGCCGTCGAGTGGCTGGAGATGCAGGCGGTCTACGGCAACGTCGTGGTTATCGGGAACGACGCCGAGGACCCGGCAAGCCGGCGCTATGCGCTGCCGCCCGCGGCGGCCGAGGTGCTGACCGACGAGCACAGCCTGAGCTACCTGGGCGCACTACCGCGGATGTTCGCGGCCGTTGGCCTGCACCTGGAAGACCTGCTGACCGCATACCGGACCGGCGGCGGCGTGAGCTGGGCGCAGCTGGGGGCCGATGCCCGGGAGTCGCAGGCCGCCACCAACCGACCCTGGTTCGAGACCGAGCTCGGTCCGGCTCTGGCTGGGGTGCCAGAGGTGCACGCGGTGCTGTCCGCGCCCGGCTGCCGGATCGCCGACGTGGGATGCGGGGAGGGCTGGTCCACCCTGGCGCTGGCCCGGGCCTATCCCGAGGCGGCGGTCACCGGCATCGACCTCGACGAGCCGTCGGTGGCGGCCGCCCGGGTCCACGCCGAGGAGGCCGGGCTGAGTGACCGGGTCGGCTTCTCCGATCCCGACGGCGCCGGGCTGGACCAGCCGGACGCCTTCGACGCGGCGTTCATCTTCGAGGCGCTGCACGACATGCCCCGCCCGGTGGAGGTGCTGGCTGCGGTCCGCCGGGCGGTCGGAGCCCACGGCCTGGTCGTGATCATGGACGAAGCGGTGGCCGATGAGTTCACCGCGCCGGGTGATGTGGTCGAGCGGGCGATGTACGGATACAGCACGCTGATCTGTCTGCCCGACGGTCTTTCCAGCTCGCCCTCGGCCGGTACCGGGACGGTGATGCGCCGCTCGGTGCTCACCGCGTACGCCACGGCGGCCGGGTTTGCGGGCGTGGATGTACTCCCGATCCAAGATTTTGCCTTCTTCCGGTTTTATCGACTGCACCGAAATCACGATCCCCGGCAAAATTCACCAATCTTGAGCGAATCTTGAGCGACGCTTAGCCATAGCCGGACAACTGCCCGAGCGCGTCGGACCATGCTGATCTTGCCTGACCTGATGGGGACAGGTCGGCGTCCGGGACCGCAAGTACCGGAGGGGCAGGTGGCACAGAAAGTGGTCATCGCGAGCGGGCCGGGGCAGCTCGCGTGGCCGACCGGGGTTCCCGGACGGTTCGGGGAACGTCCTGGGACCCACGCGCCCGCTGCGGATCGGGGACCGCAGGGCGTGGTGCGGGCCGGGTCGACACGGTGACGCCGGATGAGGTCGCCGCGGGGAGCGGCTTCGTCGTTGGGGCAGGACCCGTCCGGGACGGGTCAGGGGGAGGATCGGCCTCGGTGCGTTCCGAGGTGCCGAGGCCGGTCACTCTCTCCCAGACGGACGGGAAAATGGCAAGACTGGAAGACGACGCGATCATGGCCCGGTTCGTGCGGGACTATCTCGCTCTGCTCGACGAGCGCGTCGCCACCATCACCGCGCAGCTCGAGTCAGGGAACGACCTGACCGCCCACATCTCCCTGCTCAGCCTGGAGTCGACGAGCTTCATGGTGGGTGCCAAGGAGCTGGCCAAGATCGCTGGCCTGCTGCGGGGCGCGGTCGAACGTCAGCGGAGGCACGTCATACCGGCCCTGGTGATGGCGATGACCAAGGAGGCCGTCAGCGTGCACCAGGAACTGCGGCCGGCCGATCACTGACCGGCTCGCTTCGCCCACCGGGTCAGCGGCGCTGAGCCTCGGCCAGGCGGTAGCCGACCCCGCGGACGGTCTCGATGTAGCGAGGCGATCCGACCGGGTCGTTGAGCTTACGACGCAGGTTGGCCATGTGCACCTCGACGGCCCGGCGGTCGGAGTCGCTGACGTAGCCGCTGGCGGCCCCGTAGTCGCCGCGCAGCTCGAGCGCAAGGGTGTCCTTGGAGATCACCCGGCGGGCGCCGGACATGATCGCCAGCAGCAGGTCGAACTCGCTGCGGGTGAGCTCCACCGGGGCACCGTCCAGGTCACACAGCCACATCTCGGCGTTGATCCGCAGCCCGTTGTGGCTGAGCCAGCCGCCCTCGTCGTCGTCGGCCGCGATCTCGGGTGCGCTCGGCGACGCCTGGGCCACTGGGGTCGGCGGCGCCGGTCGACCGGACGCCGGTGCGCTGGTCGTCACCGTCGACCGACCGAGGTGGTAACGCCGCAGCATGGCCTCTATCCGGGCTCGGAGCTCCCGAGGCCGGAACGGCTTGGTCAGGTAGTCGTCCGCCCCCGCGTCAAGCCCCATCAAGGTGTCGATCTCCTCGTCCCGGGCCGACAAGATGATGATGTAGGTCGAACTGAAGCCGCGGATCTGGCGGGCGACCTCGAACCCGTCGATTCCGGGCAGGCTGATGTCCAGTGTGGTCACGATCGGATCGTGCTGGCGGATGGCGTCGAGGCCCTCGGGGCCGGTTTCCGCGGGGTAACAGGTGAAGCCTGCCTGCCCGAGGATGGCCTCCAGCAGGTTCCGGATGTCCGCGTCGTCCTCGATGACCACGGCGACCCGCGGTGGTGAAGCGGAGCTCATGTGAGATTCACGGCGTAGTAGACCTGGGCGTCGAGCTTGTGAACATGGGAATCAGCGAACTGTCGGGCCACCCGGGAGATGCGATCCGCGAAGCCCAGCACGTCATTGTTATAAGAACACACGTCATACGCAATTACTGCCCGTTCCGCAACTAATGGCTCGATACACAGCTTGCAGATGGTTTCCAGGAACCGCGTACGCCGGGTGACGGGCCGGGCAAGCAGGTATCCGAGGTAGTAAACGGCCTTGCGGGCCCACTGTTCGGGGAACCGGGCCGCGAAGTACTCCGGGCTTACCCAGGGCATGGCGTCGAGGTGCCGGGTCAAGGTGATCAGACCGATCGGCTCGCCGTGCGGCTCCCAGGCCACGTACTTGTCGATCCGGCTGTCCTGCATCTGTCCGAAGAACTCGTCGCCGGTCAGCACCTGGCGGGCGGCGGCCTGGATCTTGAGCGGCTCGAAGGCCTGACGGTAGAGCGAGTACAGAGTCTGCGCGGCGGCGCCGTCGATCGCGGTCTCGCGGGTGAACCGCCATGGTCCGCCCTTGGTCCAGATGTCCGTGCCCAGCAGAGGTTCGGTCGAAAGGCTCATGATCTATACCTCCGAGTTGAGTAGGTCGCTCCAGCCCGCCGTGCCGTAGGTGGCAACCACGACCGCACACACCGGGTGGTCGATGCAGACCGCGGAGCTGACGGTCTGGCCGGTCATTCGGTACCGGTGGCCCCGGATCCGGGACATGGCCTCGATCGTGGCGTCGAGATCGCGTCGCACCACCGACTCCGAGCACGCGGCGTGCTCCACGAGCACGCCCGCGCCGCCCGACTGCTCGGGGTCGATCGCCCACGCCAACCCGGCCCAGGCCTGGTTTCCGGGGTTGCTGGCGTACGCGGCCGCGTAGACGCAGTAGGCGACATCGCCCGGGGCGCCCTGAACCTGTTCCGGTCCCGGAACCTCGCGCACGACCGCGTGCGGCGGGACGACCGAGCTGAGGCGGATGATGTTGTAGCCGGCGACGCCGGCGGCGAACAGTGCCGCATCGAAGGCGGCCAGCCGGGTTGGACCGGTACCGGACCCCATGCTGACTCTGATGAGCAGCCGGCCGGGCCCGCTCCGGCTGCCGATCTGGGGGGCGTCCAGCAACCGAGCATGCGGCACGCGATCGGGTGGTTCCTCCACCGCGGCCTCCTGTGGGTCACCGTCGGGGGACGGGGTGATCCATCGGCGATGCCCACGGTACCGGAGGCTTAAAACCTACTTTCGACCGGCTCGGAAAGATTCTCGCTAGCGTCGGCGGAGTTGGTCACGACACTCCCTCGCTCGCTGGCCGCGGCTTCGTCCGGTCGGTGTGCCGGCAGGGTGAACAGGAAGGTGGCTCCCGCCCCGGCGTTGTTTCGGGCCCAGATTTGGCCGCCCAGGCGCTCTACGATGCTGCGGCTGATCGACAGCCCGAGCCCGAAGCCGCCCTTCTCCCGCGCATCGGACGAGTCGACCTGGTGGAACCGGGAAAAGACCTCCTCCAGCTCGTCCTCCGGGATACCCCGGCCGTCGTCGCGGATCGCGAACTGGACGAACTCGCCCTGCGCCTTGGAGCGGACGGAGACGTATCCGCCGGAGTGGGAGAACTTGATCGCATTGCCGATCAGGTTGAGCAGAGTCTGCACCACCCGATCGGCATCGGCGTAGACCTGCCCTTCGGCGGCACCGATGCTGACCCGCACTCCGGCCTCTTCGGCGAGCACCTGCACCTGGCTGACCGCCGACTCGATCAGCGGCCGACAGGCGTGGATGTCCAGCTCCATCGAGAGCATCCCTGACTCGATACGCTCCACGTCGAGGATGTCGTTGATCAGCCGACCCAACCGGTCGCTGCTGACCAGCGCAATGTCGACCATGCGCTGGGCCGACGGACTCAGCTCGCCGACGGCGCCGCCGGCGAGCAGGCCAAGCGCGCCGCGGATCGCCGTCACCGGGGTCCGCAGCTCATGGCTAACGATGGAGACGAACTCACTCTTCATCCGGTCAACCTCGCGGCGCTGGGTCACGTCGCGGAAGACCACCACCGCGCCGATGGCCCGGCCGTCGTCGATCAGGGGGGTGGCAGTGACCTCGACGGGAACGGGCCGGCCGTCGGCCCTCAGGTAGCTGTCCTCCTCGGCACTGGTCACCTTGTGCTCGGTGACGGCTTCGGTCACGTAGCAGAGGTCAATCGGGTAAGGCGTCCCGTCCTCACGCTTGGCATGAAAGGTCACGTGGGCCTCGCGCCCGATCAGCTCCGCTGCTTGGTAACCCAAGACCTCGAGGGCCGCCGGATTCACGAACGTCACCATCCCGGCCGCGTCGACGCCGTAGATGCCGTCGCCCACTGAGGTGACCAGCAGCTGACTCTGCTGCGAGACCTGGCGAAGCGAGCGAGTCCGTTCCTCCACCCGCCGTTCGAGGTCCCGCCGGAGCCGATCGTTGTCAGCGATCAGCAGCACCTGGCGACCCATAACCGCGAGCAGCACGACGACGGCGATTCCGGTCGCCGTCGGGCTCCACTGATCCCCTTCTTCCCACCTGATGATGCTGAACACCGTAGCGCCGAGGAACAGGCAGAACATGATGATGGTGCCGAGTACGGGCGTTCGCTCGACGGGGCGCTCCCCGTGCGGGGTCGCCTCGCTGCCCGGGCTGCACGCGGCCAGCGCAAACAGGGCGTATCCGAGAACCCAGCCAAGGTCGTTGATCGTGCCGAAGGTGTACGTCGCCTGCGCCCCGGAGCCCATCGCGTACGCGAGGTCCGACGCTGCGTAGCAGAAGAATCCGACTGCCGCCAGGCCGAGTGGTGGCCGGTCGGGCGGCGCCGCGCGCAGGAACAGCAGCGCGGTGACCACCCCGAGAATCACGTCGGCGACGGCGATCCCGACGGCGAATCTGAACGCTACGTTGACGTCCGCTCGGGTCAGCAGGTCGGGGAATACGAGAACGCTGAGCACAAACAGGGCCGACCCGGCAAGGACGACTCCGTCCAGCGCCATCCGGGCGAGGTCGGTGGCCCGCCGCCGGGCGAGCGGGAAGCTCGCGACGCCGGCGGCGCCGGCGAGCAGGGCCACCCCCAGGACGAAGTCGCTCGGATCCCGGTTCACCGGCGGGCCGGCCGCCGCTGAGCCGATGAAGAGGACGTTGGAGACCGCGGCGAGCCCACCGGCCATCGCGACGAGGTTCCAGGCCCGCCGGCGCCGGTCTGCCTCGGCGTCGTGCTGGGCCCGGCTCGCCTGCATTGCGCGCATCCGGAATCCGGCTGCCATCGCCAGAGCGCCGCCGATCATGCCCACGCCGGTAACGGCGAGCTTGATCGACCCCGGTGCGGGACTGAGAAGGAGAGCGGCGAACAGGAGTACGAGGAGAGCAGCCGTCACGACCAACCGACGGAATCGCCAAGTCCCCGCTGCTTGGGGACTGGACAGTCCCTCCATGAGGCGACGCTACCATCGGAGTTTGCGTACGATGGGCGAGTCGGGGCCAGGCGGTGCACTGTGCAGGAAGGTGTCAGAGCGTGAGCAGCCTCGACGGGGAGACCCGCTGGACCCTTGCGGTCCGGTCGGTCCGGGTCCGACGATGACCCGGCGCATCCTGGTGGTCGACGACGACGAGCTGCTGCGCGAGGTGGCGCAGAGCGCCCTGGAGCTGGTCGGCGGGTGGCACGTCAGTACAGCGCAGTCCGGCGCCCAGGCCCAGCAGCAGGCGCGGACCGAGCGGCCCGACGCGATTCTGCTGGACGTGATGATGCCGGGCTTCGACGGCCCGACCACGGTCAACGCGTTGCGGGCGGATCCCCTCACCTGCGACATCCCGATCATCTTCCTGACCGCGAAGATGTCGTCCGACGATCTCGGGGAGTGGCGACCGCTGCACCTGGCGGGGGTCATTCCCAAGCCGTTCGACCCGATGACCCTGGCCGCAGACATGGCCGCGTTGCTGGGCTGGCAGGAGGCGACGAGGTGAGCTCTGATCACAACGGAGGCGAGGATCGGGCCGAGGACCGGCTGCGGGCGGCGGTGGAGTCGATCGGCGGCCACGCCCGCTCGGCGAACCGGGCGCGGGCCGACCGGCTGAGCGAGGCGCTGGCCGAGGTGGCGGCCGGCTCGCGGGAGGAAGCGGCCCGCCAGGAGGCCACCGAGATCGCCCATCAGCTCGTGGGGTCGGCGGGCACCTTCGGGTTCCCCGGGGCGTCCCAGCTCGCCGGCGAGATCGAGCGGTACTTCGTCGAGGCCGACCTGGACGACCCGGTCCGGCTGGCCACGGCCCGCGACCAGGTCCGCCGGCTGCAGGAGGAGCTGGCGGCCGAGCCGGACTACCAGCCCGAGGAGGACGAGCGCGACCCCACCAGCTGACGGGTGGTCCGTCGCCGGTGCAGCAGCCAGGCGGCCAGCACGCCGCCGACGGCGCCGCCCAGGTGAGCCTGCCAGCTGACCCCGGGCTGGCCAGGGAGCACGCCGAAGATGAGGCCACCGTAGATAAGCAGTACCAGCACGGCGATGACCACCTGCCCGGCCCGTCGGGACCAGATCCCGCGCGCCAGCAGGTAGGTGAGCCAGCCGAAGATCAGCCCGCTGGCCCCCAGGATGACTACGTCTCCGGGCGTCAGCAGCCAGGCCGTCAGCCCCGAGGTGAAGATGCTGATCAGCGAGGACAGCAGCCAGCGGGCCACGCCGCCGAGCAGGACCAGGAAGCCGAGCACGAAGAACGGCACCGAGTTGCTGATCAGGTGGTCCCAGCCGCCGTGCAGGAACGGCGCGGAGATGATCCCGGACAGGCCGTCGATCTCCTGGGCGTGGATGCCGTAGTTGTCTAGCCGGTTGCCGGAGGCCGTGTCCACCGCCTCCAGCAGCCACATCCAGGCCAGCAGGGCGGTCATGACGAGGGCCGCGGCGCCGGGCCGGGGAGTGGTCTTTGCAGCCATGGACTCCGGTCTCTTCTCGGTCATCGGGCCGACCGGTGGGTGTCGGGTCGACCGTGCTTCCAGGGTGCCCGGTCCGGTCAAACCCTGGAGCCAGGACGCGCCACGTCGTCAGGCCGGATGAACGGTCAGGGTGGCAGACGACGTACGGGTGGCCCCGGCCGGGATCGACAGTGCGCTATCGGCGACCCGACGGGCCTCGTGCACCCCGTGCGCCGGCCAGCTGGTGCACGGCGTGAGGCTGAGGAAGTAGCCGGCGCCGTACCAGGGAAAGCCGTTCTGACCGCCCGTCTCCAACCGGTACCACACGTGCGGCCAGCGGTTCTCGTCCCACTCCAGGTCCAGCCCGAGCCCCCGGTCCGGACGGGTAACGCTCAGCCACGGCCGGGTGAAGTCGCTCAGGTAGGCGAGCCGGGACTCGTTGGTCTCCGGGCCGGGCACGGTGCGCAGGTTGACCATGGCGGCCGGGCCCGGCGCGCGCGGCCACGGGCTGAGGTCGTCGTAGCTCGCGAGCGACACGAAGTGGGGGTCGGGGCGGACCACGGTGGCGGCGGCGTCAAGCTCGGTGCCCGGTCCCAGCAGGTCCCCACCCAGGGTCAGCTGGCTGCCCCACATGGTCACGACCCGCTCACGCCCGACGTTGCGCACCGTCTCGCCCAGGCTGAGCTCGTGACCGCGTAGCGAGAGCGTCCGGGTCAGGCTGAACGGCGTGTGCCGGAGGCGGCCGTTCATGATCAGCGACGACCCGGTGTACTCCCAGTCGAGCGGGGTGAGCCGGGCCTCCCCGTCGAACGCCCACTCGATGCCCTGCACGGTCGCCGCGTCGCCGGCGTTGGGGAACAGCGTCTGCCAGCCGCCGAAGGTGCTCACCGCACGCACCTCGGAATCGCCCGACAGGGTCGGGGCGCCGTACGCCGGTAGGCCCCACGGAGTGCTGCCGAGCAGCTCGGCTCCGTCCACTCGCCGGGTCAGGGACCAGACCGCCCCACCGAGACCCGGCAGGACGGTGGCGGTGATCGCCTCGGTCTCGAGCTGGAGGACCTCCCAGCCGCGGGTCTCCCGCCGCGTCAGGTCGGCCACGGCGCTCAGCCTAGCGACGGGGCAGCTCGGCCGCGGTCAGGCTCAGTCGGGGACTTTGAGGGCGGTGATGGTGTTCTCGGAGTCGTCGCTCATCAGCAGGGTGACCTCACCGCGAGGTATGTCGAAGGCGATGGTGCCCCGGATGCGCTCATCCGCGGTCAGGGTGCCGACCGACAGCACCTGGCCTCCGGCGCCTTCCGCGGCCATCTCGAACAGCTGTCCGGTCCGGTCGAAGGCCTGGAACAGGTAGGGGTCATAGTCGACCTCGCCTTTGGTGCAGACCAGCTCCACCTCGACGCGGAGGTAGGTCCCGAAGGTGGGCGGTACGGGACCCTCGGTCACCCACGACCGAGTTCGCATGATCAGCTGCCCGGTGCCCTTCGCGGTGACGAAGTCGATGCGGTCCGGTGGGCTGGAGTAGACCGGGCGTGCCGAACTCCGCGCGGGGGCGGCGACGTGTGTGTCACCCCAGTAGGCGAACAAGCTCGCGCCAGCGACCACCAGGGCCACGAAGGCGATGACCAGGATCGAGATCACAGTCGGCCTGAGGGACCGCGGCGGTCCTAGCGCACCAGGATGAACCGGCGAGGCGGGGACGAGCGCGGAGCGAGGGTCCGCGGCCGGCGTCGAGGGCAGGAACGAGGGTCCG
>DASQUF010000054.1:0-4736 GCA_035641435.1 Propionibacteriaceae bacterium
CCACCTGCTCCGCAACACGTTCCGGTTCGCCTCCCGCACATACTGGAACCAGATCGCCTGCGACTGCGGCCGATCTACACCGCCGCCTCCGAAGCCGAAGCGCTGGCCCGGTTCGAGGAGTTCGACCAGAAGTGGGGCAAGCCCTACCCGGCGATCAGCCGGCTCTGGCGCAACGCCACGAGCGAGTTCGTGCCGTTCCTCGACTACGACGTTGAGATCCGACGCATCATCTGCTCGACCAACGCGATCGAGAGCCTAAACGCCCGCTACCGCCGCGCGGTCCGGGCCCGGGGCCACTTCCCCAACGACCAGGCCGCCTTGAAGTGCCTCTACCTGGTCACCCGATCGCTGGACCCGACCGGCCGCGGCAGGGCACGATGGGCGACCAGGTGGAAGCCCGCCCTGAACGCGTTCGCCATCGCCTTCGAAGGCCGGATCACCCCGGCCGGAAACTGATCATGAGACCAGATCAGATCCACCGTTTATCTGACACTCCCGGTGGAGGAAGCGGCCGATGCCCTCCGGCTCAGTCGGTCGGTCGTGTACGAGCTGATCCGGTCGGGCAGGCTCCGCACCGTGAAAGCCGGCCGCCGTCGACTGGTGCCGGTGTCGGCGCTCGCCGAGTACGTCGCCTCACTCTCTGAGGCGTGTTGATGAGTGGACGGCGTGCCCGTGGTGACGGCGGTCTGCATTGGGATGAGAAGCGTCAGCGTTGGATCGCGACGGCGACTACCGGTTACGACGGGCGAGGTAAGCGGCAGGTCAAGCGAGCGTCGGGGCGGACGAAAACGGAGGCGCGCGACAAGCTCCGGGTGATCATGCGGGACGTCTCGGACGGGCTGTCGGTTGCGGGTAGCGGCGTCACGGTTGAGTGGGTTGTCCGGGATTGGCTGGCGTTCGGCCTGGTCAACCGGAGCCCCAGGACGGTGAAACTGAACCGGTATCTGTGCGAGACGTACGTCATCCCGGCGTTGGGGGCTCGGAAGGTGCGGGCGTTGACGCCAGCGGATGTCGAGAGTTGGTTGCAGTTGCTCAGCGTTGACTTGAGCAAGCGGACCATTCAGATCGCCCGGGCCTGCCTCAGCCGTGCCATCCGTCGGGCGATGCAGCGCGATCTAGTCGGTCGGAACGTGGTGGAGCTGACGGAGGTCCCTGCGGGTCGAGCGGGTCGGGTGTCGAAGGCTTTCACGGCTGAGATGGCTGACGCTGTGCTGGCCCAGACAGGGGCCGACCGTTTCCACGCCTACATCGTCGTCTCGATGCTCACCGGTGCGCGCACGGAGGAGTTGCGTGCGCTCCGGTGGGAGCACGTGAGGTTGGAGGCTGATCCGGCGTTCATGGAGGTGTGGCGTTCGGTCCGGGCCGGGGGAGACACGAAGACGCGTCGGTCGCGGCGCACCATCGCCCTACCGGCGCGCTGTGTGGCGGCGCTGCGGTTGGAGGCGGATAGGCAGGCTCGGGACCGTCAGTTGGCCGGGCCGGCTTGGCAGGAGAGCGGCCTGGTGTTCACGAGCTTGGTCGGTACGGCGATGGATGCGGCGAATGTTCGTCGCTACTTTCGGCGTGCGCTCGCTGGGGTGGATGGTGTGGAGCCGGGGGAGTGGACGCCTCGCGAGCTGCGACACTCGTTCGTCTCGCTGCTCTCGGACGCTGGCGTGCCGATCGAGGAGATCGCCCGGCTGGTCGGCCACAGCGGGACGACGGTCACGGAGTTGGTGTACCGGCACCAGCTGCGGCCGGTGATCCAGACCGGGGCCACGGTGATGGATCGGCTGTTCGGGTCCGCCGCGGTGCAGGCTCGTAGTCACGCAGTTGGTCACGCAGGTCACGCTGCTGAGGATCCTGCGACGGCGAGGTCGCGACGGACAGGCTCGTGACTAGCGAAAACGTTGGGTGGAGCCAACGGGACTCGAACCCGTAACCCCCTGCTTGCAAAGCAGGTGCGCTACCAATTGCGCCATGGCCCCGGTGCGTGGACGACGTAGACGGTACGCCCCCAGGCGCGCGTCACCCAACCGGCTACCGGCCTGTAGCCTCCAGCCGTGCAACTCGGAGGGGCAGGTCACCCATTCCCGGCGGGTTCCGACCGTCACATCAGAACGGGGTGAGGAGCGGTTGGGCCGGCCATGCTGGGAACTTCATAAAGCCCGATTCGTGCTCTCGCCCCCGTCAGCGCAGACACGTACCCTGTTGGACATGTGGTCTCAGCGCATGGTGGTCGACTATGCGCTGCAGCGACGCTCCAGCCTGGAGGCGCTGCGGCGCCCCGGCCACCGGCTTGCCCGCCGGGATGCGTGCGACGCTGACCCGATGCTGCTGCGCGCGGCCAAGCACCACGGCGAGGCCTCCAAGGTCCCCTGCCCGGTCTGCCACTCCAAGACAGACCTGGTCAACCTCACCTACGTCTTCGGTGACCAGCTCGGCCAGTACTCCGGCCGGATCAAGCAGACCAAAGAGCTGGAGGAGATGGCCCACCAGTTCGGCGAGTTCAAGGTCGTCGTCGTCGAGGTGTGCCAGTCGTGCGGCTGGAACCATATGATCCTGTCTTATCTCCTGGGTGACGGGGTGAAGCGCAAGCCGCCTCGTCGCCAGCAGACCGTCGAGGACATCTATGGGTGATCCCCAATGGGGACCGGTCGAGAAGCACCCCCCAGGTGCTGGCGCGCGCCCGGGCAGGCCACCGCGTACGCCGGCGCAGCGGCGGGCCCTGTTCGCCCTCAAGGGCCTCGGCATCTCCCTCGCCCTGATCCTGGTCGCCGGCTTCGCCGTCGTCTTCATCGGCTACACCACCACCGAGCGCCCGGACCCGAACGCCGAGTTCCAGACCGCCACCACCGGGGTCTACTACAACGACGGCACGACCCGGCTGGGCCGGTTCGAGGTGCAGAACCGCACCCCGCTCACCTTCGAGCAGATGCCGGACACCATGAAGCAGGCCATCGTGGCCGCGGAGAACCGCACGTTCTGGACCGACCGCGGCATCTCCATCCGCGGCATGATCCGCGCAGGCTGGGCGATCGCCCGCGGCGAGAACCTGCAGGGTGGCTCGACGATCACCCAGCAGTACATCAAGATCCTCTACCTCAACTCCGAGCGCACCCTCACCCGCAAGTTCCGCGAGATCTTCCTGGCCTACAAGCTCAGCAAGGAGCTGACCAAGGAGCAGATCCTCGAGGGCTACCTCAACACCATCTACTTCGGGCACGGCGCATACGGGCTGCAGGCCGCCAGCCGCGCCTACTTCAGCACGACGGCCGACGACCTCACCGTGCCCCAGGCCGCGTTCCTGTCCACGGTGGTCAACAACCCGACCGCGTACGACCCTGAGGACGAGGACAACCGCGACCGCATCCTCGAGCGCTACCGCTACGTCATCCAGTCAATGCTCGAGATGGGCTACATCACCGAGGTCGAGGCCGCCAAGTACAGCCAGGACCTGCCCAAGTTCCCCGAGCGCGCCTCAGGCGACCGCTTCGGCGGTCCCAAGGGGTTCCTGCTCAAGATGGTCGAGCGCGAGCTGACCAAGGCCGGCTTCGAGTCCTCGCAGATCTCCGGCGGCGGCCTGAAGGTCATCACCACCTTCGACAAGAAGGCCCAAGACGCCGCCGTCGAGGCCGCCCAGAAGTACACCCGGGAGTCGGCCAAGGCCGCCGACGAGAAGGCGTCCAACCTGCACGCCGCCGTGGCCTCGGTCGACGTCGACTCCGGTGAGGTGCTCGCCCTCTACGGCGGCCCCGACTATGTCAAGAACTCCCGCAACTGGGCCACCACGCCGCGCCCGACCGCCTCGACGTTCAAGACGTACGCGCTGGCCGCCGCCCTGGAGGACGGATACAGCCTGTACTCGCGGTTCAACGGCAACACCTTCACCCCGCCCGGCGACAGCTCCCCGGTGCGCAACGAGTTCAGTAACCAGTACGGCTCCGCCGTTCCGCTGCTCCGGGGCACCGCGCTGTCCATCAACACGGTGTTCGTCGACCTGGTGACCTCGATGGACAACGGCGCCAAGAAGACCATGGACATGGCCGAGGCGGCCGGGGCGCCGAAGGGCGCCGGTTGGGACGACAACTCCCGCCTCCCGCTCGGCACCGCCGAGGTCAGCCCGCTGGCCCAGGCCAGCGCGTACGCGACCTTCGCCAACGACGGCGTACGCGTGCCCGAGCACGTCGTCCGCGAGGTCCGCAGCCGCGACGGCGAGGTGCTCTACAAGGCCGCGCCGGAGGAGAAGCGGGCGGTCAGTGAGGAGATCGCCGCCGACGTCAACTTTGCCCTGTCCAGCGTGGTCGACTCCGGTACCGGCCGGGTCGCGCAGGACCTGGACCGCCCGGTGGCCGGCAAGACCGGCACCAAGGACCGCGAGGACGACATTGTCTCGGCGTGGTTCGTCGGCTACACCAAGCAGATCTCAACGGCCGTCATGTACGTCGCCGGCAAGAGCGGGAACGACGACCTCGACCCGTACGCGCGGCCCGGGGACTCCACCTTCTTCGGCGGTACCTATCCCGCGCTGACCTGGGCGGACTACATGGCGGTGGCCACCGAGGGCCAGCCGGTGGAGGACTTCGGCGGACCGGCGTACGTAAACCGGGACAAGTACTCCGAGCCGACGCTGAGCCCCGAGCCGACCCAGACCCGGGAGCCGACGGAGGAGCCGACCGAGATTGAGGAGCCCGAGCCGGATCCGACCACCTCTTCGCCCGAGCCGGAGCCGACCGAGACCAACGAGTCAGAGCCCG
>DASQUF010000055.1:0-10470 GCA_035641435.1 Propionibacteriaceae bacterium
CCGCCATTGGCGTTCTCCTGCTGGGCTGCACTACGTCCCCGCCCACCGGTCCGGTGGAGCCGACGCCGCAACCGCCCGCGCCCCCCGCGCCGGGCCTGATTGCCTTCGTGTCCAACCGTGACGGATCCGATGCCCTGTTTGTGATGAACACCGATGGCGGCGACGTACGACGTCTCACCCAAGACCTGCCGCCGGTGTCCCACCCGTCCTGGTCGGCGGACGGGCAACGGATCGCCTTCAATGCCGGATCACCGATGGCCAGCGACATCTACCTGGTCAACCACGACGGCTCAGACCTGACCCGGGTCACGCGCAACGCGCACGCCAACTTCTATCCCACCTGGTCCCCCGACGGCTCCCGACTGGCGTTCAGCTCGAACCGGGACGGCGACTGGGACATCTATGTCATGAATGCCGACGGCTCCCGAGTGCGACAGCTCGTCGACTCCGCCGGGTTGGACGACAAGCCCCAGTGGTCACCCGACGGGTCGCGGATCGGCTTCGCCACAACGCGCAACGGCTCCCCGGAGCTGCTTGCGGTCGATCCGGACACCGGCGCGGAAAGCACGCTTCTTCCCCAAGCGGTCGACGGTCTCAACCCCGCGTGGTCGTCGGACGGATCCAGGCTGGCGTTCAACGTGGTCACCTCGACCGGATTCGATATCGAGGTCATCGCCTCGAGCGGGGACGACCGCAGATCGGTTCTCGCCACGGATGCTTCGGAAGAGCGGCCGCGCTGGTCGCCGGACGGCACTCGGCTCACCTACTACTCGGATGCGCGCGGTTCGTGGGACGTCTACACGCTCCTCATCGCGACCGGTGACATCCGATTGCTGACCGACAGCCCTGGGTTCGACGGACAGCCCGCATGGCAGCCGACTCCTCGCTAGCCGATCACCTCGTAGCTGCTCGTCCGGGTGGACAAGCCGTACATGCTCGTCCGCCGCAGCCGGGTTACCTGCGGCGGCCGCTGCACGTCCGCAGCACCACGCTCGTCGCGGTGTCGCGGGCGTCGTACGCGAAGCTCACCGCGTTCCGCGTGGTGAGGAGACCCCGGTCGACGCGATCGAAGACGCCGTGTCAAAAGCGAACTGCTCCGGCAGACCGACGCCGTACAACAACGCAGTCGACGTCCTCCAGCACACCGCCGAAGACGTCGGCGTTGAGCTCAGGCTCGGCAACTACCCGGGATCCGTCGTTCCGCGGTTCAAATGACCTATAGGTGATTTGCCTCGGTCTGCGGTAGAAGTGATGTGTTGCGTTGGGGAACGCTCGGGGAAAAGGGGCCTGACATGCGTCAGTTCAGTCACGCCGTCGTCACGGGGGGAGCCGGATTTTTGGGCTCGCACCTGTGCGATCGGCTGATCGCCGACGGGACGCGGGTCACCTGCCTGGACAACTTCTTGACCGGATCACCCGACAACGTCGCCCATCTGCGATCCGACGATCGATTCCGCCTGGTTCGAACCGACGTCACCGACTACCTGCACGTCAGCGGTCCGGTCGATCTGGTGCTGCATTTCGCATCGCCCGCTTCACCGGCTGACTACCTGCGGCTGCCCATCGAGACCATGAAAGTCGGCAGCATCGGCACGCTGCACGCGCTGGGACTGGCCAAGGACAAAGACGCGAGGTTCGTGCTGGCGTCGACGTCGGAGGCTTACGGGGACCCGCAGGTGCACCCGCAGCCAGAAACCTACTGGGGCCACGTCAACCCGGTGGGCCCGCGCGGGGTCTATGACGAAGCGAAGAGGTTCGCGGAGGCGCTGACCACGGCGTACCGCACGACCCACGGCACCGACACCGCAGTCGTGCGCATCTTCAACACGTACGGCCCGAGGATGCGCGCCAACGACGGCCGCGCGATCCCCACTTTCCTGCGGCAAGCCCTGGACGGCGTACCGCTCACCGTCGCCGGTGACGGTCGCCAGACCCGGTCGGTGTGCTACGTCGACGACACCGTGAGCGGCGTGCTGGCCGTCGCGGCGAGCGACTTGGCCGGTCCGGTCAATGTCGGCTGCCCGGAGGAGCTGACCGTTCTGGAGATCGCCGAGTCCATCATCCAAGCCACCGGTTCCCCCTCGTCGATCACCTTCATCGAGCGGCCGATCGACGATCCGATGGTGCGGCGGCCCGACATCAGCCTGATCTCACGCGAGCTGGGCTGGCAGCCCCGGGTCAGCTGGCGCGAGGGGCTGGACTCGACCATCGCGGCGATGGCCGCGTTCGTGCCGGCCTGAGCGGCGAGGACACCAGATGCGCATTCTCGGAATCAACGCCCTCTACCACGACCCGTCCGCGGCGCTTGTCGTCGGCGGAACGACCGTGGCGGCGGCGGAGGAGGAACGCTTCAGCCGCCGTAAGCACGGCAAGCGGCCGGTGCCTTTTTCGGCCTGGGAGCAGCCCGAGCTGGCCGCCGCCTGGTGCCTCGATCACGCCGGCGTCCAGCCGGAGGAGCTCGACGCGGTGACCTACTCCTTCGACCCAGCCCTACGGCTGCCGCCGGCCGACCTCGGCCTGCACGATCCCTGGGACGACCTGCGTCAGACCTACGCGGAGCGTGCGCCGGACTTCCTCGCGACGGCCCTCCCGGGCCTGGATCCGTCCCGCGTCCACTTCGTGCCGCACCACGTCGCGCACGCGGCATCGGCCGGTCTCGCGGCACCATTCGACGGGGACTGCGCCGTACTGGTCCTGGACGGTCGCGGGGAGCGGCACAGTCACCTCGCCGGGCGTTTCTCCGGCGGCGCGCTGGAGACCCTGTACAGCCAGCAGCTGCCGCACTCGCTGGGGCTGTTGTACGAGGACGCGACGCAGCACCTCGGCTTCCTCCGCAGCTCCGATGAGTACAAGGTCATGGCGCTGGCCTCCTACGGGAGACCTCGGCACCTCGACTACCTGCGCCAGTTCGTCCATGCCACCGGCGACGGCGGCTTCCGCAGCGCCGGCGTCGACTGGAACACGCTGGCGTCGCCGCGCTCGGCCGACGAACCGTGGACCGCTGACCACGCGGACCTGGCTTCCAGCCTGCAGACCCTCCTCGAGGAGGTGCTGCTCGACCTCACCGCCTGGCTCTCCTCGCAGACCGGCGCCAAGAACCTGGCGCTGGCCGGCGGTGTCGCCCTCAACTGCGTCGCCAACACCCGGGTCTTCACCGAGTCCGGCTTCGATCAGGTCTGGGTGCAGCCGGCGGCCGGCGACGCCGGCACCGCGCTCGGCGGTGCGCTCTACGTCGCTCAGCGGATGGGTGAGGACGTCACGCCCTTCCCCGGTGCCGACCTGGGCCGGGAGTGGAGCGACGACGATCTCGAGGCGGCCCTGCGCACGGCCAAGATTCCCTACGACCGACCGGCCGACATCGCCGACGCGGTGGCCGAGGAGCTGGCGAACGACGGCATCGTCGCCTGGTTCCAAGGCCGCAGCGAGTTCGGTCCGCGGGCCCTCGGCCATCGCTCGCTACTCGCCCATCCGGGTCGGGAGAGCAACCTGCGTCGGCTCAACGACGTGAAGGGCCGGGAGCAGTTCCGGCCCGTCGCGCCCATGGTGTTGGCCTCCCGAGCGGCGGAGCTGTTCTCCCGCGGTCCTATCCCCTCGCCGTACATGCTCTTCGTGCACGACGTCGCCGACGGCTGGCGGAAGCGCATCCCAGCCGCGGTCCACGTCGACGGAACGGCGCGGATCCAGTCGGTGGACCCGGCGACCGAGCCGCTGGTGGCCCGGATGCTGCGGGGCTTCGAGCAACGGACCGGCCTGCCGGTGGTGATCAACACCAGCCTGAACACGGCCGGCCGACCGATGGTCGACTCGCCGCGGGATGCTCTGGAGTGCTTCGGATCGACGCCCGTCGACCTGCTGGCCATCGGACCGTTCGCGGTACGCCGCCGCGACCTCGCGGAGCACGAGTGAGCACCGAGCGTCGGGTAGCGAAGGCCCCGGTCCCGCCTGGACGACCGAGCGAGGCACCGCCGTCTGTGGCAGTCAGAGATGCTCGTAGGTTCCGAGCGCGTGGAGGAAGGCGGGATCCGAAGGTCCTGAGCGGGCGCGAGGGGCTAGAAGTATGAGCGACCGTACGCCCGACGGCGGGCCATCATGGGCGATCGCGATCCCAACGATCGGCCGGCCCTCACTGCGAGTGCTGCTCGACAGCCTGCTGTGGTCCGCGCGGGCCACCGGGATGGCGCTTCCGCCGGTCTTTGTCGTCGACGACCGGCTCGACGCCCGGCCGGCGCTCGACCTACCCTCCCTGTCGACCGAGGTTTCCGTGCTGCGTAGCCACGGGGGTGGTCCGGCGGCGGCCCGCAACGTCGGCTGGCGGGCTGCCGACAGCGACTGGGTTGCGTTCCTCGACGACGACGTCGTCGTCTCGGAGCAGTGGCTGGCCGACGTCGTTCGGGATCTGCAACAGCCCCCGTCCATCGGCGGGGTGCAGGGCCGGATCTCCGTGCCCCTGCCTCCGCATCGTCGCCCCACTGACTGGGAGCGAGGCACCGCTGGGCTGGAGACGGCGAAGTGGATCACCGCGGACATGGCTTACCGCACGGACGTGCTGCGTCGGGTCGGTGGCTTCGACGAGCAGTTTCCGCGGGCCTTCCGGGAGGACGCCGACATCGCCCTGCGCATTCTCGACGCGGGATACCGCCTGGTCCGGGGCGAGCGCCGCACCCAGCATCCGGTACGCCCCGCGGGATGGTGGGCCAGCCTCCACCAACAGCGCGGCAACGCCGACGACGTCTCGATGGACCGGGTGCACGGCCGGTCCTGGCGGCGCCGGGCCGAGGCGCCGCTGGGCCGACGCCCGCTGCACCTGCTCACCACCGGGTTCGCCCTGACCGTCCCGGTCGCCTGGGTGCTGCACCGCCGGACGGTCGCCGCCGTGGCCGCCGCCGGCTGGGCGATGCTGACGGCCGACTTCAGCTGGCGCCGGATCCGTCCCGGCCCCCGGGACCGGGTCGAGGTGCTGAAGATGCTGAGCACCAGCGTGGCCATACCCCCCGCCGCTACCTGGCACTGGACGCGGGCCTTGCTGCGTCGCTCGAGCCCCCGCCCCAGATCTGGTCGGATGCCGGCCGCGGTGCTGGTCGACCGGGACGGCACGATCGTGAAAGACGTGCCCCACAACGGCGATCCCGACCGGGTGGAACCGATGCCCGGAGCGGCCGAGGCGCTGCGGCGACTCCGCCGGGCAGGCATCCCGATCGCGGTGATCACCAACCAGTCCGGCATCGGGCGCGGGCTGATCGACCGCCGCGCCGTCGATGCGGTGAACGCGCGGATCGACATGCTGCTGGGTCCGTTCGACGCCTGGGCGGTCTGCCCGCACACCGACGCCGACGGATGCGACTGCCGTAAGCCCAAGCCGGGTCTGGTGAACCAAGCCGCCCGGCGGCTCGGAGTACCCCCGACCGGCTGTGTGGTGATCGGCGACATCGGCGCCGACATCGGCAGCGCGCGCGCAGCGGGTGCGCGCGCCATTCTGGTGCCGACCTCCCAGACGCGCCCGGACGAGGTCCGGGCGGCACCCCGGTGTGCACCGACTCTCACCGAGGCCGTCGACGTCGTGCTGACCGGACGTTACTGACGTGGCCGGTCATCTGCTGGTGGTCCGGCTGGACAGCATGGGCGACATGCTGGCGGCCGGCCCGGCGATCCGGGCAGTGGCGGCTGCCGCTGACCGGGTCACCGTGCTCTGCGGGCCGGCCGGGGCCGCCGCCGCTCGGCTGCTGCCCGGAGTCGACGCCACGGTGGTCTGGGCGTGTCCCTGGATCGTCAACCCGCCGCCGGCGGTAAGCCGCTCTGAGGTCGACGACCTGACCAACCGGATCGCCCGTCTGTGCGTCGACCAGGCGGTGATCCTGACCTCGTTCCATCAGTCGCCGCTGCCCACGGCCCTGCTGCTGCGGCTCGCCGGCGTACCCGAGATCGTTGCGGCCAGCGAGGACTATCCGGGGTCGCTGCTGGACGCTCGGCTGCCGGTGGCCGGCGATGCACCGGAGCCGGTCCGGATGCTGCAAACCGTACGCGCGGCTGGCTTCGAGCTGCCCGCCGGCGATGACGGCCGGTTGCGCGTACGCCGACCGCTGCCTGATGTCGACGCCGTACTGCCGTCCGCGGCCCGAGCGTCCCTGGTCGCAGTCCACCCTGGGACCAGTGCGCCGGCCCGGGCCTATCCGGAACCGCTCTGGGCGGCGGCCCTCGACCGGCTGGTGCAGGACGGCTGGCAGGTGGCGCTCACGGGGAGCGCCGCGGAGCAGCCACTGACCGGGCGCATTCTCGCTGCGGCGGGCGGAGCTGCGGCCGTAGCCATCGAGGACCTGGCCGGTCGCCTCGACGTCGCGCAGCTGGCGGCGGTGCTCGACCGCGCGGAGGTCACCGTGGTCGCCAACACCGGTCCAGCCCACCTCTCGGCCGCAGTCGGCACTCCGGTGGTCTCGTTGTTCGCTCCGGTGGTGCCGGCGCTGCGCTGGGCACCCTTCGGCGTACCGGTCCAGCTGCTCGGTGATCAGGACGCGCCGTGCCGGGAGACCCGCTGGACCTCCTGCCGGATCACCGGGCATCCGTGCCTGTCGTCGGTGTCGGCTGACCAGATCGCCTCCGCCGTACGGCAGGTGGCCGCCAGCGATACCGCACCGCTGGAAGCGAGCCGCCGGTGAGAATCCTGCTGTGGCACGTGCACGGGAGCTGGACGACGGCGTTCGTCCAGGGTCCTCACGACTACGTCGTTCCCGTGCTGCCCGACCGCGACGCCGACGGCGTTGGCCGCGCCCGCACCTGGGACTGGCCTGCCTCGGTCCGCGAGCTGTCCCCCGACCAGCTGAAGAACGAGCCGTTCGACGTCGTCGTGCTGCAGCGACCGCACGAGCTGGAGCTGGTTCCTCGCTGGACCGGTCGGCGGCCCGGAGCTGATCTTCCCGCCGTCTATCTCGAGCACAACGCACCGAACGCCAGCGCCTGTGGCCAACGTCATCCGCTGGCCGACTCGCGCGACATCCCGATCGTGCACGTCACCCACTTCAACCGGCTCTACTGGGACAACGGGGTGGCCCCGAACAGCGTCATCGAGCACGGCATCGTCGACCCCGGCGACCGGTACACCGGCGAGCTGGCGCGCGGCGCAGTGGTGGTCAACGAGCCCGGGCGGCGAGGCCGAACCGTCGGTGCCGACCTCGTTCCCGGCTTCGCCGGCGTCGGCCCGGTCGACGTCTTCGGCATGCAGACCAAGGCGTTCGCGGCCACCCTGGACACCGACGCCGTAGTGGCCCACGAGAACCTCTTCTCCCAGGACGACATGCACACCGAGCTGGCGCGCCGCCGGGTCTATGTGCACCCGATGCGCTGGACCTCGCTCGGCTTGTCACTGATCGAGGCCATGCACCTGGCCATGCCGGTCGTCGGCCTGGCCGCGACCGAGGCCGTGGTCGCGGTGCCGCCAGCAGCCGGAGTGCTCAGCACGGATCCGGAGCGGCTGCACCAGGCCTTCGGTACCTACCTGCGCGATCCCGATGCCGCGCGAGCCGCCGGCGTCGCCGCCCGGGCCGCCGCGCTCGAGCGGTACGGACTGGCGCGCTTTCTCGCCGACTGGGACGAGGTGCTCGACCGCTTGGGAGCCGGAGATCGGGGGTTGAGCGGATGAAGATCGCGATGGTCTCCGAGCACGCCAGTCCGCTGGCCACCCTCGGCGGGGTGGACGCCGGCGGCCAGAACGTACACGTCGCCGCCCTGGCCACCGCGCTTGCTGAGCGGGGCCACGAGGTGGTCGTGTACACGCGGCGCGACAGTCCCGCGTTGCCCCGCCGGGTGACCATGCGACCGGGGCTGCACGTCGAGCACATTTCCGCCGGGCCCGCCGTCCCGATCGCCAAGGATCAGCTGCTGCCCTACATGGCCGCCTTCGCCGAGGGCCTGATCCGGACCTGGGTGGCGCACCGGCCCGATGTCGTCCACGCCCACTTCTGGATGAGCGGCTTGGCCTCCATCCAGGCGGCCGCCCGCTTCGGCGTACCCGTCGTGCAGACGTTTCACGCGTTGGGCGTCGTCAAGCGTCGCTGGCAGGCCGACCAGGACACCAGCCCGGCGAGCAGGATCGACGTCGAACGGGAGGTCGCGTGCCGGGCCGATCGGGTGATCGCCACCTGCTCCGACGAGGCGGCCGAGCTCCGGGCACTCGGCGTGGCCGCCAACCGGGTTGACGTCGTTCCGTGCGGCGTCGACGTCTCCCTGTTCCGGCCGGCCGCCGGGGAGAGCAGATCGGTTCGCTCCACCGCGCGGCTGCTGATCGTGAGCCGGTTGGTCCCGCGCAAGGGAGTCGAGGAGGCGATCCGGGCCCTGGCGTTGATCCCGGCAGCCGAGCTGGTCGTCGTCGGCGGCCCCGGTGTCGACCAGCTCGACACCGATCCCGAGGTGAAGCGGCTGCGGCAGGTGGTGGCGGAGTGCGGGATTGCCGATCGGGTGTTCCTGACCGGCCATCTGCCCCACGAGGAGCTGCCGGCGATCATCCGGACCAGCGATCTGCTGCTAGCCGTCCCGTGGTACGAGCCGTTCGGAATCACGGTTCTGGAGGCGATGGCTTGCGGCGTGCCCGTGATCGGCTCCGCGGTCGGCGGCCTGCTGGATACCGTCGTGCCCGGGGTGACCGGGCTGTTGGTCACCCGGCGCGACCCCGGCAGCATCGCCGCCGCGATCCGGCTGTTGCTGAACGACGCGCCGCGCCGGGCGGCGATGGGCCGAGCCGGCGCGCACCGCGTACGCGAGCTCTACACCTGGGAGCGGATCGCCGAACGAACCGAGTCTTCCTACCGAGGCGTACTGCGGGCCGACGTGTCGAACCTGGAGGCGTCGCGATGACGCATTCGTTTCGGCCGACGTCGGACAATCGACCCCTTGTCGTGGTCGGTGACGTGTTGCTGGACGTCGACGTGGTGGGCACCGCCGCCCGGTTGTCGCCCGAGGCGCCGGTGCCGGTCATCTCCTCGCCGTCGGAGACCTTCCGGACCGGCGGCGCAGCCCTGGCGGCCAGCCTGGCCGCTCGGGGCCCCCGTCCGGTGGTGTTGATCGCGCCGCTGGCCAGTGACGAGGCGGCGACGCGGATCCGGAGGATCCTCGGCGACCGGGTGCAGCTCGTGGCCTTGCCGTGGACCGGCAGTACGCCGGTGAAGACCCGCGTTCGCGCCGGCGACCACCCCGTGACCAGGATCGACACCGGCGGGGCGGCAGGGGTGATCGGCCCGATCCCGGACGAGGCCGCAGCAGCGTTTGCGGCGGCAGCGGCGGTCCTCGTGTCGGACTACGGGCACGGAACCACCTCCGACCAGCGCATCCGATCGCTCATCGCGGACGCGCTCGTCGACGTCCCGGTGGTCTGGGATCCGCATCCTCGTGGGGCGCCCGCAGTGCCGGGAACCTCGCTGGTCACACCCAACGAGAAGGAGCTGTTCGCGCTCGTCGACGCGGCGCACGACAACACGCTGGCCGGCATCCGGCGGGCGGCGGCGATCTTGGTTCAGCGGTGGCAGGCGGCAGCGATGTGCGTGACGATCGGCGCGCGCGGTGCCTTGCTGTTCGTCGGACCCGACGCCCCGCGGCTGGTCACCGCTGCGCCGGTGGCTGGCGTCGACACCTGTGGCGCTGGGGACAGCTTCGCCGCTGCCGTCGCGACCGCGCTGGCCGGCGGGACGCTGCCCGCGGAGGCGGTCGTACAGGCGGTGGCCGCGGCGAGCCGTTTCGTCGGCGCCGGCGGAGCCGCCGCGTTCGATGGCAGAACGCTCGATGACCCACTGTCCGACGACGAACCGAACGAAGGGCTCGCAGCGAGGTTGGACGGCGTTCGCGCCGCCGGCGGGACCGTGGTTGCCACCGGTGGCTGCTTCGACCTGCTGCACTCGGGGCATGTCGCCACCCTGGAGGCCGCCCGCGCCGTGGGCGACTTCCTCGTTGTCTGCCTGAACTCCGATGACTCGGTGCGGCGACTCAAGGGTCAGCAGCGGCCGTTGCAGCTCGTCGAGGACCGAGCCCGGGTGCTGCTGGCGTTGCGGTCGGTGGACGCGGTTGTGGTCTTCGACGAGGACACGCCGATCGAGGCGCTTCGGCGCATCCGACCGCACGTGTGGATCAAGGGCGGAGACTACTCGGGGATCCCGCTGCCGGAGGCCTCGGTCCTGTCCGAATGGGGCGGCGAGGTGCTCACGGTGCCCTACCTCGCCGGCAGGTCCACCAGCGAGATCGTGTCGCTCGCCGCCGAATCGAACCGCGCGGTCGGGGGGTTCGGGGGGTCGTCCCCTCGGGTTTGGATAGAGCGGTGACCCGCCCGGTGGCGCTTGCCCTGCGCGCGCTCGGACTGGGCGACTTCCTGACTGGCCTGCCGGCACTGTCGCTGCTCAGACACGCAATCCCAGACCATTCGGTTGTGCTGGCAGCACCGGCGGTGTTTGCGCCGCTCGTGCCCTACGTCTCGGCGATCGACCAGCTGCTGCCCGC
>DASQUF010000056.1:0-5039 GCA_035641435.1 Propionibacteriaceae bacterium
GCGGACGCCGAGGACGACTCCGACCCGGCAATCGGACCGGTCGACCTGAATCTGAAGGCCGGCGGCAACTACACCGCGGTGGCCCACCTGGACGAGGGCGGTGACCCGACGGCGACCCTGTTCACCAACGACACCAGCAAGACCGATGCCGGGCAGGGCCGGCTGACCGTCCGGCACACCGCCGCGGCGCCGGCCGTGGACATCCTCGCGGGGGGCGACGCCGTGATCAGCGACCTGTCCAACCCCGACGAAGAGGTGCTCAACCTCGATGCGGGCACCGTCGAGGCCTCCGTCGCCGCCGCCGGGACCACCGACCCGGTGATCGGGCCGGCTGAGGTGACCGTGGCCGAGGGCAAGAACACCATCGTCTACGCCTGGGGCAGCCTCGAGGACGACAATCTCAAGCTCGCCGTGCAGACCATCTCCGGCCTGCACTCGCCGCCGCACGGCGTGAACGCCGGTGAGGCGGGCCTCGCGGACCGCAGCTGGACGTCCTACCTGCTGCTGGCCCTGGTGCTGGGTGGTGGCGCGGTCGTGGTCGGCCGCACTCTGCAGGGAAAGGCAGCGACCCGTCGCTGAGCACGTCAGCCAGAGGCGGCGGGTCGCATTGCGACTCGCCGCCCTTGGCGCACTATCTGCGCTGGCGGCCTGCTCGCCAGC
Organism: Propionibacteriaceae bacterium; assembly: GCA_035641435.1. GTDB lineage: Bacteria > Actinomycetota > Actinomycetes > Propionibacteriales > Propionibacteriaceae > Microlunatus. Next base: position 661 of record DASQUF010000056.1, read on the forward strand.
CCAACCGGGACCGGGCGCGGCCGCACCTGAAGCACCTCCATCCTTGGCCGGACCCACTTCCACCCCGACGCCAACGCCCCGGACCAAGAAACCGGCACCCACCTCGACCACCTCGGTGCCGATCAGCGGTACCGAACCCAGCCCGGCCGGCACGGAACGCAAGACCCGCCCCGAGCGCTTCGTCCTCGGCGACATCGATCTGCCGGTGCAGCCGGTCGGGGTCGGCGACGACGGCATGATGGAGCTGCCGACCACCGCGTACGCCCTGGGCTGGTACGAGTTCGGTGCCCGGCCCGCCGACCGGGCCGGCACCACCGTCCTGGCCGGCCATGTGGACACGAAGGCGGAAGGGCTGGGCCCGCTGGTGGCCCTGCGAGGGGCCGACGAGGGGGCCGAAATCGCGGTGGTCACGGCCGATGGCAGGTCTCGCCGCTACCGGGTGACCGACGTCGAGGTGATCCGGAAGGCCCGGGTCCCGCTGGAGCAGATCTTCGCCCGGAACGGGCAGGAGACGCTGGTGGTGATCACCTGCGGCGGTCCTTACCGCCGCTCCACCGGCTACCGCGACAATGTGATCGTCACCGCCACGCCAGTGTGAGTGGTGGGCGTTAACGTAGCGGCGTGGCGAAGGTGGACGACGGGAGCGCGGACGGTGAGATCGAGATCGAACGCGATCCGGCCGAGGCGAAGGCCAGCCGCCGGCACGCAGAGCTGACCCAACTCCTCGACGAGGCCCGCTGGCGCTACCACGTGCTGGACGCGCCGACCATCTCCGACGGTGAGTTCGACGCCGGTATGCGCGAGCTGAATGCGATCGAGGACGCGTACCCCTCGCTGCGGACCCCGGACTCCCCGACCCAGCAGGTCGGCGGACCGCCGTCGGCGACGTTTGCCCCCGTGGAGCACCTGCAGCGGCTGATGAGCCTGGACAACGTGTTCAGCCGCGAGGAGCTGGACCGCTGGGCGGCGCGGGCCGTCCGCGAGCTGGGGGAGAAGCGGGTGCTGCAGTCCGGCTACCTCTGCGAGCTCAAGGTTGACGGGCTGGCGCTCGACCTGGTGTACGAGCAGGGCCGGCTGGTCCGGGCCGCCACCCGCGGCGACGGCCGGGTCGGCGAGGACGTGACCGCCAACGTCCGGACGATCAGCGTCGTCCCGGAGCGGCTGCGGGGCGACGACGTCCCCCGGGTGCTGGAGGTCCGCGGCGAGGTCTTCTTCGCCGTCACCGAGTTCGCCGCGCTCAACGAGGCGCTGGTGGCCGACGGCAAGGCGCCTTTCGCCAACCCGCGCAACGCCGCCGCCGGGTCACTGCGGCAGAAGGACCCGCGGGTGACCGCGTCGCGCAACCTCGGTTTCGTCAGCCACGGGCTCGGGGTGCTGGACGGCTTCACCGCGGACCGGCTCTCGGACGCCTACGACGCGCTCGAGCGCTGGGGGCTCCCGGTCAGCCCGCACCGCCGGCTGGCGCCGAACCTGGAGGAGGTTTGGTCCTACATCGCCTACTTCGGCGAGCACCGGCACGCCAGCGAGCACGAGATCGACGGCGTCGTGGTCAAGCTCGACGAACGGACCGTGCAGGACCAGCTGGGATCCACGTCACGGGCGCCGCGGTGGGCGATCGCGTACAAGTACCCGCCGGAGGAGGTCACCACCAAGCTGCTGGACATCAGCGTCAACGTTGGCCGGACCGGCCGGGTGACGCCGTTCGGCGTGATGGAGCCGGTGCAGGTGTCCGGTTCGACGGTGGGCATGGCCACGCTGCACAACGGCAGCGAGGTCAAGCGCAAGGGCGTGCTGATCGGCGACACGGTGGTGCTACGCAAAGCCGGGGACGTGATCCCGGAGATCGTCGGGCCGGTGGTGGACTTGCGGGACGGCAGCGAGCGGGCGTTCGTGATGCCTACTCATTGCCCGGCGTGTGGGACGGCGCTCGCATACGAGAAGGAGGGCGACGCCGACCTGCGCTGCCCCAACACCCGATCCTGCCCGGCCCAGCTGCGCGAGCGGCTGTTCCACGTGGCCAGTCGGAACGCGCTGGACATCGAGGTGCTGGGCTACCAGTCCGGCCAGGCCCTGCTGGAGGCCGGACTGCTCACCGATGAGGGCGACCTGTTCAGCCTGACCGAGGAGAAGCTCCTCACCACGGAGTTCTTCACCACCAAGTCAGGAGCCTTGTCGGCCAACGGGAGCAAGCTGCTGGCCAACCTGGAGCAGGCGAAGACCCGGCCGCTCGACAAGTTCCTGGTCGCCCTGTCCATCCGGCACGTCGGTCCGTCGACGGCGCCGGACCTGGCGGCCACCTTCGGGTCGATCGATGCCATCGCGGCGGCGACGCCGGAGCAGCTGGCGGCGGTCGAGGGGACCGGCCCGACCATGGCCACGTCCATCGCCGAGTGGTTCACCGTGGACTGGCACATGGAGATCATCCGCAAGTGGCAGGCGGCGGGCTGTGCCATGCGCGACGAGCCCAAGGAGACCCGGGAACAGACCTTGGCGGGGATCGCGGTCGTGGTGACCGGCTCGCTGGACGGATTCACCCGGGACACTGCGGCCGAGGCGATCGCCTCGCGCGGCGGCAAGGTCGCCGGCTCGGTGTCGAAGAAGACCTCGTTCGTGGTGGTGGGTGACTCACCCGGCTCGAAGTACGACAAGGCGGTCGAGCTCAAGGTCCCGATCCTCAGCGGCGCTGAGGCCTTCACCGTGCTCCTCGAGCAGGGCCCAGAGGCCGCCGCCAAGGTCGCCACCACCGGCTAGTACCCCGGAAGGGAAATCTCTTGACGCTTGGACCCCGCCCAGGCACGCACCTCGCGGCGTTCTCCTCGGTCGCGTTGCGACTCGGCAGCCCTCCCTCGTCGGCCTTGCGATGCACGCACCTGAACGACGCCAACCGCCAAGGAACTTCCCTTCCGGGGCACTAGAACATCGCAGTTGGCGGGCTGACGGGCGTTCCGGCCCGGACGAAATGGTCCGGAACCTGCCAACGCGGTGAACAGGTCAGTCCGTGGGGGTGAACCAGCCGCGCAGGAACTGCTCGTCGTCGCCGATGCCGAAGCCGATGGTGCCGGTCATCACGTAGTAGACGTACCAGCCGAGCAGGAAGATCGCGATCATGGTGCCCAGCAGGGCCAGGCCGACCCAGATCCGCATCCGCCGCTTCTGCTTGGTGGTCGGCACGTTCGCCGGTCCCCACTCACCCAGCACGGGCTGCACCCGGGGCGGGGTGGGTCCGTTCAGGTTGAGGTTGGAGAAGATCTTCGGCACCGGGCCAATGGTAGTCAGTTGCGTGGGTCCCAGGGGTCGTCCCCCTGGCCACATCAAGGGGGCGGCGCGCCGGTCAGCCGAACCAGTTCTGCAGACCACCGATACCCAGCGCCAGCAGCACGAAGCGGGTCACCCGGCCGACCAGCACCGCGGTGGCGAACCAGATAACGCGCATGGTCGTCGCCCCGGCCAGCAGCGCCACGGCGTAGAGCGGCGGCACGCCGACCACGGCGGCGAGCAGCACGATCGGCAGTCCCCAGCGCTTCTGTCCGACCAGTTCCAGCAGCCGAGCCACCGCAGCCCGGAACCGGGCCCGCGTCCGACTCACCGGCTCCCGGGGCGCCTCGGCGCGGCGGTGGCGGAAGAAGGGGAGTTCCTTGCCCTGCCGGATGCTGAGGAAGAGGACCAGCTTGCCGAACATCTGGCCGATGCCCACCCCGACCGCGATCGGAACCGCCCCCGCAACGGCCGAGACCTGGGAACCGATCACGTACGCCTCGGCGTTGGCCACGGGGACGATTGCGGAGACCACGCCGAAGCCGACCGAGGTGAGCAGCGCCACCAGCTCGGGCCAGCCGAAGTCGGGCACGGGGCGACCGTACCCGACCCAGGAGCCGGGAGCCGGGCTACTTCACGAGCGCGGCGAGGTGGTGCAGCCTAGCGATCTCCGAGTCCATGAATGTCGGGCCGCCGACCCGGCCGATGGCGATCACCCGGTCCTGGGTCAGCGGGGCGACCACCACCGTGGTCTCGCCCCAGCCCGGTGTCCAGTTGGCCGGGAGGTCGATGCGGTGAGTGCGGTCGAACGGTGAGAAGTTCTGCACCGCCTCGCCGTCGAGCTCGGGGGCCAGCGTAGTGGTGTACGTCGGCCGCGGGCGGCCGTTCTCCACCCGGATCAGGGCGGCGAAGTGTGACCGGAACACCACCGGGCAGAGCGAGGCCAAGATCTCGGCGGCGTTCACCGGGTCAGCGGTCATCCGCTCCAGGGCCTCGAGGTCGGACTGAAGCCCGCCGCCCTCGGGGTAGCGCGAGATCCACTCCACGCGTACGCCGGATAGACTCTGGCAGGCCGTCACGATCGTCTCTGGGAGCTGGTTCGGCGGCAGGTCGACGACGAAGTC
>DASQUF010000057.1:0-9416 GCA_035641435.1 Propionibacteriaceae bacterium
CGTCGGACGACCCGGAGACGCTGGCGGCGCTGGCCGAGGTCCGGCACTCCTTCGGGGCCATCCCGGGACCGATGGAGGCCTACCTCTCCCTTCGCGGGCTGCGTACCCTCCCCCTCCGCATGGGCCGGGCGCAGCAGAACGCCCGGGTCCTGGCCGAGCGGCTGGCTCGACACCCGGCCATCCGGCGGGTCCGCTTCCCCGGACTGCCGGACGACCCGGCGTACGAGCGGGCAAGCCGGACTATGAGCGGCTTCGGTTCGCTGATCTCGGTCGAGCTCGCCGATGCGGAGACGGCGGACGCCCTGGTCGACGGCTGCCGGCTGTGGGTGTTCGCCACCAGCCTCGGCGGCGTGGAGTCCACCTTGGAGCGACGCCGGCGCTGGCCCGCAGAACTGTCGTCGGTGCCTGAGGGTCTGGTCCGAATGTCGGTGGGGATCGAGCACGTCGAGGACCTGTGGGACGACCTGGCCCAGGCGCTGGAGGGGCTGTCGGGCTCCTAGTAGCGCTCCGGCTTGGCCGAGCGGGACATCAGCGCCGTGATCATCTCCGCCGGGGTCAGTCGGCCGGCGATCACAGCGGCCACGTGCTCGACGATCGGCATCTCCACGCCGTGCGCGGCGGCGAGCACCTGGATCGAGGCGCACGACTTGACGCCTTCGGCGACCTGGCGGGTCGAGGCGCTGATCTCGGCCACCGTCCGGCCCCGACCGAGCTCCTCGCCGAAGGTCCGGTTCCGGGACAACGGCGAGGAGCAGGTCGCGACCAGGTCGCCGAGGCCGGCCAGTCCCGAAAAGGTGTACGGGTCAGCGCCCAGGGCTGTGCCCAACCGGCTGATCTCGGCCAGACCGCGGGTGATCACCGAAGCGGTCGCGTTGGCTCCGAAACCGAGCCCGATGGCGATGCCGACCGCGAGGGCGATCACGTTCTTGGTAGCCCCGCCCAGCTCGCAGCCGATGACGTCGGTGTTGGTGTAGGCCCGGAACCGAGCGGTGTGGCAGGTCTGCTGGAGGGCCTCGGCGGTGGCCGGGGAAACGCTGGCCACCACACTGGCGGAGGGCTGCCGCTCGGCGATCTCCCGGGCCAGGTTCGGTCCGGTCACCACCGCGATCCGGTCGAGAGCCACGGCGCCCGCCTCGGCGATCACCTCGCTCATCCGCAGTCCGGTGCCCAGCTCGATGCCCTTGGCCAGGCTGACCACGATCGCCGTGTCCGGCAGCGACCAGCCGGCCAGGTTGCCACGGAGCGACTGCGAGGGCACTGCGAGCACCACGAACTCAGCGGCGTCCATGGCCTCGGCCGGGTCGCTGAGCGCGCGCACCGTCGCCGGCAGGTCGATAGTCGGGAAGTAGTCAGGGTTGCGGTGCTCGGCGTTGATCGCCGCGGCGAGCTCCGGCCGGCGCGCCCACAGCGTGACCTCGTTGTGGGCGTCGGCCAGCACCAGGGCGAAGGCGGTCCCCCACGATCCGGAGCCCATCACTGTGACTCGCCGGGGTCGCGGGCTCTCGCTCATGACGCAGCTCGCCGCTGGGGCTGGAGGTCGCTGCGCTCCCCCACACGGGTCATTGCGCTCCGTCCGGGGCGGGGGCCGGCGGCGGGACGAACCGCTCGGCCGGCGGGGACTCCTGCCGGAGGTCGGCGACCAGGTCGGTGATCGCGTCCATGATCCGGTCCGTGGCGGCGTCCAGGATCTCGGCGGTGACCGGCTGGTTCCGCAGGTCGTCGAGCGGCACCGGCTCACCGACCAGCAGTCGGAGCGTCTTGCGGGGCAGCAGCTTGGGGAAGTGGATCTGCGGGCCGTACATCAGCTCCTGAGCGCCCCACTGTCCGATGGGCACGACGGGACAGCCGGTCCGCAGGGCGATCCGGGCCGCTCCGGTCTTGCCGGCCATCGGCCACAGGTCGCGGTCGCGGGTGATCGTGCCCTCGGGGTAGATGACCAGGGCCCGGCCCTGATTCACCGCCTCTGCCGCGGCGAGCAACGCATCGGCGGACTTCGTCGACTGCCGCTGCACCGGAATCTGGCCGCATCGGCGCAGGATGAGGCCGAGCCCCGGGACGCGGAACAGCGAGGCCTTGGCCAGGAAGCGCGGCCACCGGCCGGAGAAGGCGAGGAACTGGGCGAGCGCGATCGGGTCGGCGTTGGAAATGTGGTTGGCCACGAAGATCACGCCGCCGGTCTGGGGGATCTTGTCCTGCCCACGCCAGTCCCGTCGGGTCAGCGGCCGTACGAACAGATTCAGCAGGGTCACCACCGCGGAGATCGTGCTCCGACCGGGTTCGGTATTGACGTGGGCCAGAGACCACTCCGCGGCTGAGTGCTCGACCGGCCGGTCGGCCATCCTCACCTCCGACGTCGCTGCCTCGTTGCGGACCCGGCCGCCGCTGAGACCGCCGGTGGTTCACCATAGTGCGGCGATGGGGAAGGATCCTGGACCCCCGCGCGAGCGTGCCGTGCCGTCAGTCCTGTCGGGTGATCATGGCAGCATCAGGACTGATGGACACGACCGAGGTGGACCCGCGGGCCGCCGCAGTGGTCGCCCTGAAGCCGAGCGAGTACGCCAAGTCGCGGCTCGACCTGCCCACGCCGCTCCGCCAGCGGCTGGCATGGACGATGGCGCTGGACACTCTGCGAGCTCTGGCGCCGGCGCTCTCCCGAGTCGTGGTGGTCAGCGGGCAACCCGCGCTCGCCTCACGCCTGGCCCGGGCCGGGGTCAGCGCTGAGGTTGTGTCGGAGCCGGCCCAGCCGGGGATTAACGCGGCGCTGAACCACGGTGCGGACCGGCTGCGAGCCGACGGCGCCGCCACCGTGCTGGCCTGCGTCGGGGACCTCCCGGCCCTCCGCGCCGCATCGGTCGCCCGCGTACTCCAGGTCTCCCGGGCGTTCCCGCGCGCCTTCCTCGCGGACGCCTCCGGAGTGGGAACGACAATGCTGGTCGCCCACGATGCGAAGCTCGCCCCCGACTTCTCAGGTCGCTCTGCGGCCCGACACCGGGCGGGTGGGGCGGTCCCGCTGACCGAGGAGGTGCTCGGCAGTCCGTTGGCCGACGCCCGCTGCGACGTGGACACAGAGATCGACCTGGCCACCGCCATCGGGCTAGGGGTCGGGATTGACACTGCCGCGCTGGTGGACCCAGCGGAAGGGCGGCTCGGCCGCTACCAGGTGGTCACCACCACCGGCTGGACAGATGATCATGGTCAGCCGCTCGCGGTGACCGCCGCCGGACGGCGGGTCGTGCTGCCGGACGGCGCGGTCGCCAACAGCTCGACCTCGCGCCCGGTCCGGCCCGGTCAGCGGCTGCACGCGGTGACGGCCGCAGGCCGGGTGCTGAGCGCGTGGTGGTGAGCGTGCTCAGCTATCTTCGGCCGAGGTCTTCTTGGCGTTGGTCCGCTTGGTGGGTGCCGCTTTCTTGGCCGCGGGCGTGGCCGCGTTCGTCGGCACCTCCTTGTCGCCGGCGACGTACGCCTTCAGGTCGGTCCCCGCGCGGAACCGTGGGACCGCGGTGGCCTCGGCCTTCTTCCGCTCGCCGGTCCGCGGGTTGCGCACCATGCGGGCCGAGCGGTGAACCTTCTCGAACACTCCGAACCCGGTGATAGAGACCTTCTCACCGACGGCGGTCTTGTAGGTGATGGTCGACACCACCGCGTTGAGGGCTTTGGCTGCTTCGGTCTTGCTGCCGTCGAAGTGAACCGACAGCGCCTCAATCAGTTCCGCCTTGTTCATGCTTACCTTTCCTCGGGGGTCCTCTCACCGGCAGCAGAACGTGGCCGCATCGGTGACGGCTGCAGAAATCACGTTAGGGAAGATCGCGGGGCGCGACAATCACAAACTGCACATTTGTGTTGTCAGTCAGGAAAATGGCGCGAATTTCGAGCGAGTTACCCGTCTGGTCCCGCCCCGCGAACCGATTAGCCCTTGGTGGCGCCCATGGTGAGACCGGCAACGAACTGCCTCTGCAGTACGAAGAACACGATGATCGGCGGCAGGGCAACCAGCACCGAACCGGCGGACAGCAGGTTGTAGTCGACGAAGAACTGCCGCTTTAGGTTGTTCAGTGCGCTCGTGACCGGGAACTCGTCCCCGCTTTGCAGGAGCACCGTGGCCCAGTAGAACTCGTTATAGCTGGCTGGCGCCGTCGACGGCCGCCTCGCGCAGCGGGGTCGACCCCTTGAGGCCGGCGAGGTAAGAGCAGCATGATGTAGCCGGCGTGCTGCCAGCCGGTGGCGACCAGCACGGCCCAAAGGTGACCACCGGGGACTTCCCGCCCTTTACCCGTTCTTCCCGCCCTCGGCCGAAGGCGGGAAGAACGAGCAAGAGGCGGTAAGTGACCGACCGAAAGCGCTAGTTGACGCTGGCGACCTTCGCCGGCAGGGTCGCCGGCTTGAACGACGGCCGAGTCTGCTCGAAGCGGTCGATCGCATCGACGTGCCGCAGGGTGAGGCCGATGTCGTCCAGGCCCTCCATCAGCCGCCAGCGGGTGTAGTCATCGATCTCGAACGTGGTCGAGAAGCCCTCCGCGGTGACCGTCCGCTCGATCAAGTCCACCGTGACCGGGTTGGCGGGATATGCCTCGACGTAGTCCCACAGCTCCTCGATGATCTTCTGCTCGACCACGCCGACCAGCAGTCCAGCCTTGCCGGAGTTGCTGCGGAAGATGTCGCCGAACCGGGAGCCCAGCACCACCTTGAACCCGTAGTTCTGCAGCGCCCAGACCGCGTGCTCCCGGGAGGAGCCGGTGCCAAACTCCGGGCCGGGGATCAGGATCGTCGCGCCGGCGTACTGGGGCTGGTTGAGCACGAAGTTCGGGTCGTTGCGCCACGCCGCGAACAGCCCGTCCTCGAACCCGGTCTTGGTCACCCGCTTGAGATAGACCGCCGGGATGATCTGGTCGGTATCCACATTGCTGCGCCGCAGCGGCAGCGCGGTCCCGGTGTGCGTGGTGAACTTATCCACCGATCAGCACCTCCTCCTTGAGATCGGCGGGCGAGCTCAGCCGGCCCGTGACGGCGGTGGCGGCGGCGACCAGCGGGGAGACCAGGTGGGTCCGACCCCCCTTGCCCTGTCGGCCCTCGAAGTTGCGGTTCGACGTGGACGCCGCCCGCTCCCCCGGCGCCAGCTGGTCCGGGTTCATGCCCAGACACATGGAACACCCGGCGGCCCGCCACTCCGCGCCGGCTTCCTTGAAGATCACGTCCAGGCCCTCGGACTCGGCCTGCAGCCGAACCCGCGCCGAACCCGGGACCACCAGCATCCGGACGGAGTCCGCAACGTGGCGTCCCGATATAACCGCCGCGGCGGCCCGCAGGTCCTCGATCCGGCCGTTGGTGCAGGAGCCGAGGAACACCGTGTCCACGGCAATGTCGCGCATCCGCTGCCCAGGCTGGAGGGCCATGTACTCAAGAGCCTTGGTCGCCGCCGTGCGGTCGGCCTCCTCGGCGAAGGTCTCCGGATCGGGCACGGCCGCACCGAGCGGGACACCCTGCCCGGGATTCGTGCCCCAGGTGACGAATGGGCTCAGGGCGGCCGGGTCCAGGTCCACCTCGGCGTCGAACACCGCGTCGGGGTCGGTCTGCAACGTCGACCAGTAGGCCAGCGCCGCGTCCCAGTCCGCGCCCTGAGGGGCGTGCGGGCGGCCCTGCAGGTAGGCGTACGTGGTCTCGTCCGGCGCGATCAGGCCGGCCTTGGCGCCCCACTCGATGCTCATGTTGCAGATGGTCATCCGGCCCTCCATGGACAGCGCCCGAATGGCCGACCCGCGATACTCCACGATGTAGCCCTGTCCGCCGCCGGTGCCGACCTTGGCAATCAGAGCCAGCACGATGTCTTTGGCCGTCACGCCGGTGGGCAGCTCCCCCTCGACGTTGACGGCCATGGTCTTGGGCCGGGCCTGGGGCAGCGTCTGGGTGGCCAGCACGTGCTCGACCTCCGATGTGCCGATGCCGAACGCGATGGCCCCGAAGGCGCCATGGGTGGAGGTATGCGAGTCGCCGCAAACCACCGTGAGGCCGGGCTGGGTCAGCCCGAGCTGCGGGCCGATGATGTGCACGATGCCCTGGTCGAGGTCGCCGAGGCTGTGGATCCGGACCCCGAATTCAGCCGCGTTCCTCCGCAGTGTCTCCACCTGGGTCCGCGACACCGGGTCCGCGATCGGCCGGTCGATGTCGAGGGTCGGGGTGTTGTGGTCCTCGGTGGCCAACGTCAGATCCGGTCGGCGGACCGGGCGGCCGGTCTGGCGGAGCCCGTCGAACGCCTGGGGGCTGGTCACCTCGTGGACCAGATGGAGGTCGACGAACAGCAGGTCCGGCTCGCCCTCGGCCGACCGGACGACGTGGTCGTCCCAGATCTTCTCGCTCAGCGTCTTGCCCATGACCGTGGGGGTTCTCCTTCACCTCTAGCAACGAAACTTGCGTTCCAACATCCGAGACGGCAATATCAAGGCATGGACAACACTAGCGGTGTCGGCGTGCTGGACAAAGCCGCCCAGGTGCTCAGCGCTCTGGAGACCGGTCCCACCACGCTGGCTGGGCTCGTGGCCTCCACCGGCCTGGCTCGTCCGACCGCCCATCGGCTGGCCGTCGCCCTCGAGCATCATCGGCTGGTCGGGCGCGACCTGCAAGGTCGGTTCGTCCTTGGCCCGCGGCTCGGTGAACTGGCCTCCGCCGCCGGGGAGGACCGGCTGCTGGCCACCGCCGGACCCGTGTTGGCCCGGCTCCGCGACATCACCGGTGAGTCGGCCCAGATGTTTCGTCGCCAGGGCGAGTACCGGATCTGCGTGGCCACCGCCGAGCGGATGTCCGGGCTGCGCGACAGCGTCCCGGTCGGCTCCCAGCTGACCATGTCCGCCGGCTCGGCCGCCCAGGTGCTGCTGGCATGGGAGGAGCCGGAGCGGATGCAGCGGGGGTTGCGGGGCAGCCGTTACTCCGCCGTCGCGCTGGCCGCGGTCCGGCGCCGCGGCTGGGCCCACTCGGTGGGTGAGCGGGAGGCGGGCGTGGCCTCGGTGTCCGCGCCGGTCCGGTCCCCCTCGGGCAAGGTGATCGCCGCGGTGAGCGTCTCCGGACCGATCGAGCGGCTCTCCCGCCAGCCGGGTCGGCTGCACGCACCGGCCGTGATCGCCGCCGCCGAGCGGCTGAGCGAGGTGCTGCGCCGCAACGGCGGCGAGTAGCCGATGCGGGCATACCGGGGCTGGGCCGCGGCCGTTAAGTTGGAGCCATGAAGGTTCCCGAAATTCACCGAGCGGCGCGAGCGGACCGGGCCTTTCACCGATGGCGCGCCCGGCGGGCGCGTGAGGCCGGCGCCGTGGCGTACGTGGTTCCGCACACCGGGTACGGGTCGACCGACTGGATCCGCATCCTGGGTCGGGTGCTGCTGACCAAGGACCCGTCCCGGCCGGCCAGCGAGCCGACCGGACTCCGGGGTTGGCGGAACTTCATCAACGTGCCGGTGGAGAACGCCACGGTCGAGGTTTACGCCGGGAGCTCCGTCCAGACGGTGCAGGCCGACTCGAGCGGCATCATCGACGTAAAGGTCGACGTGGACCTGTCACCGGGCTGGCATGAGATCGGGCTCAGCTCGGAGAGCTCCTCGATCGCCACGGCCAAGGTGTTCGTGGTCGATCCGGAGCTCCGCTTCGGCTTGGTGTCCGACATCGACGACACGGTGATGGTGACGGCCCTGCCGCGGCCGTTCCTCGCCGCCTGGCACACCTTCGTGGTCAACGAGCACGCCCGGGCCACCACGCCGGGCATGCCGGTGCTGTACGAGCGGTTGACCTCCCAGCACCCCGGTGCTCCGGTGATCTACCTCTCGACCGGGGCCTGGAACGTCGCGCCCAGCCTGACGCGCTTCCTGTCCCGCAACCTCTACCCGGCCGGTGCCTTGCTGCTGACCGACTGGGGCCCGACCGCCGACGCCTGGTTCCGCAGCGGGAGGCTGCACAAACGCACCTCGCTGGAGCGCCTCGCGAGCGAGTTCCCGCAGATCAAGTGGCTGCTGATCGGTGATGACGGCCAGCATGATCCGGCCATCTACGGCGACTTCGTGAAACAGCATCCGGACAACGTCGCGGCCGTCTGCATCCGCCAGCTGAGCCCGAGCGAAGCCGTGCTGGCCGGCAGCAGCCTGCGCGAACGGGCGCCGTCGAACGGATCGGGTGTGCCCTGGCTGTACGCGCCGGACGGGGCCGCGCTGGCCGACAAGCTGGAGGGGACCGGCCTCCTCAGCGAGGTGGCTCAGCCGCAGCAGCCCGAAGTGAAGGCCTGAGGCCGTTGCGTGGGTCGGCCCGCGCTGATCCTGGTCACCGGGCCGGCGGGATCCGGCAAGACCACCCTCGCGTACGCCGTCGGTGCTGCCCTCGGCGGTCCGGTCGTGTCCCGGGACGCGATCAAGGAGGGGATGGCGGCGGCCGAGCCCGGCTTCGTGCCGACGACCTCCGACCCGCTGACGCTGCGGACCTACGGCACCTTCTTCGCCAACCTGGACCTGCTGCTGCGGGCGGAGGTGACCACCGTCGCCGAGGCGGCCTTCCAGCACCAGCTGTGGACGCAGGGTCTTGGGATGCTGGATGGTCTGGCGGACCTCAAGGTGATCCGCTGCCGGGTCGACGACGAAGTGGCGGCGGCTCGGATGCAGCGCCGGCGGACCGAGCAGCCGACCCGGGCGGCCCATGCCGACCTCGAGCACCTGGCGGCGGCTGCGCCGTTCGCTCCGCTGGGTCTGGAGGTACCGACCCTCGACGTGGACACGTCCGACGGATATCGGCCCGAGCTGGCGGTCGTTCTCGCCTTCTGCCGAGGCGCACCGTCCGCGACTTGAGCCAAACTTGACCGGATCGATACCTCAACATAAGAACGCACGTTCGATACTGGTGTATGTCCACCGACGACCAGACCCATTCGGCCCGGTTGCACGGCGAGGCACTGCTGGCCGCACAGCAGCCTCTCTTCCAGCCTGCGATCGACCGGCTCAAGGCCGAGACAAGTGGCCGGGATGACCTTCGCATCGAGACGGCCGGGCTGATGGCCGGCTGGTGGTTCGCCTCGCCGGACACCCAGTACGGGTATGAGCTGATCGCGGTCGGGCTGCTGCTGCTCGCCGGCCCGGTCGACGGGGACCTCCTGGTGCACTGGGTCCGGGTCGGCATCGAGCGCCGGACGAACGTCACCAGCTCGTACGACCCCAGCCGCTGAGGCGCCGGCTGGCCCGCCGACTTACGCCGGCATGGAAGCGGTGCGACGCAGCAGGCAGTAGGCCGACACACCGATCGGCAATAGCAGCTGCGCGGCCTGCACGAAGTTCAGCGCCACGCCATCGAAGATGAACAGACTAACCGTGAGCACGGCGGACGCGATCGGCCACCAGCGCGGCACCCCGGCAGCGCGCCAGGGGCCAACCATGAGCAGCAGCGATCCCAACGTCAGAA
>DASQUF010000058.1:0-2311 GCA_035641435.1 Propionibacteriaceae bacterium
TAGACCGAGCCCTCCGGGTCGGCGCCGACCACCTGGACCGCCCCGCTGGACACCTCCTTGAGGTAGCGCCCGGCGCCGCTGATCGTGCCGCCGGTCCCGATCCCGGCCACGAAGTGGGTGATCCGGCCTTCGGTCTGCGCCCAGATCTCCGGCCCGGTGGTTTCGTAGTGGCTGGCCGGATTGTTCGGGTTGCTGTACTGGTCCGGTTTCCAGGCACCCTCGATCTCCCGGGTCAGCCGGTCCGAGACCGAGTAGTAGGAGTCCGGGTGCTCGGGCTCGACCGCGGTCGGGCAGACCACGACCCGGGCCCCGTACGCGGCCAGCACGTTCCGCTTGTCCTCGCTGACCTTGTCGGGGCAGACGAAGACACAGGAGTAGCCGCGGGCCTGGGCCACAATAGCCAGCCCGACGCCGGTGTTGCCGCTGGTCGGTTCGACGATGGTGCCGCCCGGTTCGAGGAGTCCGTCGCGCTCGGCCGCCTCGACCATCTTGAGGGCGATCCGGTCCTTCACCGAGCCGCCCGGGTTGAGGTACTCCAGCTTGGCCAGCACCAGCGGTGCGGCTCCGTCGGTGACCCGCGTCAACTGGAGCAGCGGGGTGTTACCGACCAGGTCGATCAGGTTGCTCGCGTACTGCACGAGGCGACTGTAGTTGGGCCGGGACGCACGCGAGCCGCCACCTCTGGATTGGAGGTGGCGGCCCGCGAATCGCCTGACGAGCGGCTACCTACGCAGGTAGGACAGCAGCCGCAGAATCTCGATGTAGAGCCAGACCATGGTCACGGTCAGGCCGAAGGCCCCCCGCCACGACTCCCGAGCCGGGGCGCCCATGGCGACCCCCTTCTCGATGTAGTCGAAGTCGAGGACCAGGTTCAGCACCGCCAGTACGGCGCCGAGCAGGGCGACCCCCACGGCCAGCAGGCTGACCGGGCCGGTGCCCCCGTCCCGCAGGCCGAGGTTGAAGCCGAGCAGAGCCAGGACCCAGTTCAGCAGCATGGCCACCGCGAACGCGATGGTCGAGATGATCACGATCTTCTGGAACTTCGGCGTGACCCGGATGTTGAAGAACTTGTACGCCGCCAGCGTCACCCCCGCCGCCGCGAAGGTGCCGAGCACCGCCTGCACAACGATGCCGGTGTACATGTATTCGAAGTACTTGCTGATCATGCCGATGAACACGCCCTCGATCGCGGCGTACACCAGCACCAGGGCCGGATTGATCACCCGACGGAACGCGACCAGCAGCACGACGACGAAGCCGACCAGACCCGACAGGATCAAGGCGGGCATCATCAACGTGGTCGGGATCGCGTACCAGGCCAGTGCGGCGGTGACCACCAGCACGGCCATGGTGATCGCGGTCTTGGTGACCACGTCGTCGAAGGTCATCCGGCCTTCGGGAGCCTGAACCGGCGCCTGGCCGGGGTACTGCTGGTAACCGGCCGGGACCTGGCCGTACTGCGCCTGACCGTACTGCGGTGCTGCGGGTGTGAACGCGTCCTGCCGGGAGAGGACGGGGTTCGAACTACGCAACATGGATGTGTTCCTCCTGAGGGGCGCGCACCGCGGTGGTGCGCTGGTTTCAGTGTACGTAACGCCGCTGACGCGGAAGATCTTCCGCGCTGGGAATCGGCTGTGAACCAGGGTTCACCCGGAGTGCCCCCGATGGGATTCGAACCCATGCTGGAGCGGGTTTAAGCCGCCTGCCTCTGCCGTTGGGCTACGGGGGCGTATGCCGCTGGCCAGCCTATTTGGTTGCGCGGGTTCAAGAGGCCTTGCGGGATCAGCGCGGGGTGGCGTCGGCCGGGATCGGCGACGGCGAGCCGCCCAGCTTCACCCGGGTCTCGGGAGGCAGCTGGGTCAGGTCGCCGGTCACGGTCCGGTCCTCGATCACCACCGTGGCGTCCGGCCGAAACCGCACCGGCTGGACAGCGGTCACCAGTCCGGTGGCGGTGTCGAGGAAGTAGAAGTAGACGTCGGCGCTGATCAGCGGCGGGGAGAAGGGGGTGCTGAACGAGGTGGCGATGGGCTGGCGCACGCCGCCGGCTGTGCCCTGCCGAATCCCGACCGTCCACGATCCGTCGGCGTGGCCGACCACCGTCGGCCCCTCCTCGGAGTGGAAGTGACCCCACAGCACCAGCCGGGCCGGCAGGTCAGGCGCAGCCATCACCACTCGAGCGGCCGCGGGTTGGTGCACGACGATCACGTCTGTCTGCCGCGCCCGGGCCACGTCGACCAGCCGCTGTGCCATCTGCTCCTCGGTCTCAGCGCGGTCGCGGACCCGCTCAACGCTGAAGGGGATGTTGTGCTCG
>DASQUF010000059.1:0-3265 GCA_035641435.1 Propionibacteriaceae bacterium
CGCAGATAGACGTCATTGCCCTGCTCGTCGGTCCCCAGCGAGTCGTTCAGCAGGTCGATGTCCATCGTCCCGGCCAGGGCGTACGCCACCACCAGCGGCGGCGAGGCCAAGTAGTTCATCTTCACGTCGGGGTTGATCCGGCCCTCGAAGTTCCGGTTGCCCGAGAGCACCGAGACCACGGCCAGGTCGTTCTCCTGAACGGCGGCGCTCACCTCCGGGATCAGCGGGCCGGAGTTGCCGATGCAGGTGGTGCAGCCGTACCCGACCAGGTTGAAGCCCAGCTTGTCCAGGTACGGGGTCAGGCCGGACCGGTCGTAGTAGTCGCTGACCACCTTGGATCCGGGGGCCAGCGTGGTCTTCACCCAGGGTTTGCGGGTCAGGCCGCGCTCCACCGCCTTCTTGGCCACCAGCGCGGCGCCGATCATCACACTGGGATTGGAGGTGTTGGTGCAGGAGGTGATGGCGGCGATGACCACCGCGCCGTGGTCGAGCTCGAAGCTCGAGCCATCGGCCAACGTGACGGGCACCTGGTTGCTCAGCCGGGAACGGTCGCCGTTGCCGTGCTCGCCGTACCCGTGCGGATCGTGCTCGGTATTCCCGCCGGTGTGCGACGGCGAGTCGGAGGCGGGGAACGTCTCGGCGACCGCCTCGTCGTAGCCGTTCTCCTCCTCCGCCACATAGTCGGCCAGCGCCTCGCGGAAGCCCTCCTTGGCGTGCGCCACGATCACCCGGTCCTGAGGACGCTTCGGACCGGCGATGCTCGGCACGACGGTGCTCAAGTCCAGCTCGAGGTACTCGGAGTAGCGCGGCTCCCGGTCGTCGTCATGCCAGAGGCCCTGCTCCTTCGCGTACGCCTCCACCAGCGCGATCTGATCCTCGCTGCGCCCGGTCAGCCGCAGGTAGTCGCTCGTCTTGCCGTCGATCGGGAAGACGGCGATGGTCGAGCCGTACTCCGGGCTCATGTTGCCGATGGTGGCCCGGTTGGCCAGCGGCACCTGGGACACCCCGGGCCCGTAGAACTCGACGAACTTGCCGACCACCTTGTGCTGCCGCAGCATCTCGGTGATGGTCAGCACCAGGTCGGTGGCGGTGGCGCCCTCGGGCATGGCACCGGAGAGCTTGAAGCCGACGACCCGCGGGATGAGCATCGACACGGGCTGGCCCAGCATGGCGGCCTCGGCCTCGATCCCACCGACGCCCCAGCCGACCACGCCCAGCCCGTTGACCATGGTGGTGTGCGAGTCGGTGCCGACGCAGGTGTCCGGGTAGGCCTGGACGACCTCACCCGAGCCACCCGACGGGCGGGTGAAGACCACCCGAGCCAGGTGCTCGATGTTGACCTGGTGCACGATACCGGTGCCCGGCGGCACCACCTTGAAGTCGTCGAACGCGGTCTGTCCCCAACGCAGGAACTGATACCGCTCCCGGTTGCGGCCGTACTCGATCTCGACGTTGCGGGCGAAGGAGTCCGCGGTGCCGAACACGTCGGCGATCACCGAGTGGTCGATGACCAGCTCGGCCGGAGCCAGCGGGTTGATCTTCGCCGGATCGCCGCCCATGTCGGCCATCGCCTCGCGCATCGTGGCCAGGTCGACGACACACGGCACGCCGGTGAAGTCCTGCATGATCACCCGGGCCGGTGTGAACTGGATCTCCTTGGTCGGCTCGGCTTCGGCGTCCCAGGCGGCCAGGGCGCGGATGTCGTCCGCGGTGATGTTGGCGCCGTCCTCGGTGCGCAGCAGGTTCTCCAGCAGGATCTTCAGGCTGTAGGGCAGCGAGTCGGACCCATCGACCGCGTCCAGCCGGAAGATCTCGAACGACTCCTCCCCGACCGTGAGGGTGGACTGGGCACCGAAGCTGTTCACGCTCATAAGACTCTCCCTCGGGTCGGTACAGGTATCTTGTCATCGCTCGCCGCGAGGGCAGGTGGTCGCTGCGCTCCCGCCGATATCTTGACGTCAAGATACCAGGCGGACGTGACGTTTCTCGCACCCTAGCGCTCGCGACCTGGCCAGCGCCGCCGGGCATTGCGTCTGAATCCGCGACACGCGTTTCGGCCTCCGGGCGCCTCAGCGGCGTGTCGCGGAAACGCGTGTCGCAGATTCAGGCGTGAGGATGGCCACGCACTCGACGTGGTGGGTCATCGGGAACAGGTCGTACGCGGCGATGGCGTCCGCGCGGTAGCCGAGACCGGTCGCGGTGCCCAGGTCGCGAGCCAACGCGGCGGGGTCGCAGGCGACGTAGGCGACGGCCCGCGGCCGGCGGGCGACCACCGCCGAGATGACCTCCCGGCCGGCGCCGGTGCGGGGCGGATCGAGCACGACTAGGTCGACCCCGTCCGGCAGCGAACGCAGGGTCCGCTCCACCTGGCCGGTCCGGACGGTCACCCGGTCCGCCACGTCGGCCAGGTTCTGCTTCGCCAGCTCGGCCGCCGGACGGTAACCCTCCACCGCCCACACCCGGCAGCCGGCGTCCGCCAGCACACCGGCGAACAGGCCGACCCCGGCGTACAGGTCTAGAGCCCGCTCCCCCGGCTCCGGCCGCAGTCCGTCGAGCACGGCCCGGACCAGGGTGTCCGCCGCCGCCGGGTGAACCTGCCAGAACCCGCCGGCCTCCACCGCCCAGCGCCGCCCGGCGGCGACCTCGGTGACGACACCCTCGTCCCCGGTCAGCGCCCCGGGCGCGGCGATCCGGCAGCCCTCGGGCGGCAGCGGCACAACCCGGTGCGAGCGGTGCGCCCGCAGCCCGACCTGCCCGGCGTCGTCGGTGACATAGCGCATCCGGGTGCGCCAGTGCAGTCCGTCGGCGGTCTCCGGCGTGCTCACCTCCGCCACTTCGCCGGTCCAATCGATTCCGGCCAGCCGGCGCAGCTGCTCGGCCACCACCGCGGTCTTCAGCCGGCGTTGGGCCGCCAGCGAGGCGTGCTGGAAGTCGCAGCCGCCGCAGAGCCCCGGCCGGGCGATCGGGCAGGGTGGGTGCACCCGATCTGGGCTGGCCGTCAGGATCTCCACCGCGTCCGCCCGCCAGAACCGGTCGTGGCTGTCGTCGGTGACCTGCAGCATCACCCGCTCGCCGGGCAGCGCGTGCCGGACGAAGATCACCCGGCCCTCGTGGCGGGCCACGCAGTGCCCGCCGTGCGCCACGGGTCCCACTTCCACCGGGCCGATTGTTTTGTGCTCGCCTCGCACCCGTCGCGCCCGAGGTGCTGCCGTCGTCGTCGCTCCTCGCGAACCCGATTCGTTTGGTTTTCGCCGCTTGCCGGCGG
>DASQUF010000060.1:0-10789 GCA_035641435.1 Propionibacteriaceae bacterium
ACGGCGCCAACCTTATCCAGCAAGGGGACGACCCCCTTGAACCCCCGCGGCGCGCCAACAACACACGGGCGCACGCCCACCCAGCAAGGGGGACGACCCCCTTGAACCCCCGCAGCGCGCCAACAACACACGGGCGCGCGCCCACCCAGCAAGGGCTACGACCCCCTTGAAGCCCCGCGGCGCGCCAGTTACCACCCGGGGGCGCGCCCCTTAGTGCGTCGAAGCGGAGGTTCCCTGGTCGTCGGTGTCCGACTTCACCGGCGGACGGCGCTGGCGGAGAAGGCCGAGCATCAGACCGGTGAGGAGCCCGGCCAGGCCCATCGTGGTGCCGGCCATCACCAGCAGCGGCAGCAGCCGGGGGCCGAGACCGGCCAGCCGGACCATCCCGAGGTCGCCACCGGCCGCCCAGCCGAGCAGCACGAACACCAGCGCGGCGAGCACGCCGGCCAGGCCGCCGACCAGGCCGCTCGCGTCGAACCGCATGGCTGGCCGGGCCCGGACAACCAGGATCGCCGCGAGCCCACCGGCCAGCGCTCCGGACGCCAGCCAGACCAGCAGCACCGGGCTGCCCGGACCCACGCCGGGCAGCGCGCCCAGCAACGGCAGCCCGGGAAGCAGGCCCAGCTCGGTGGCGGCAGGAGCGACCACCGATCCAGGCCCGACGACGAAGCCGGAGCCGAGCGCGTACGCAGCCGCCCAGACCAGCGCGTTGGGGGCCACGGCCAGCTGGGCCAGCAGCAGCGCGATGCTGCCGGCGACTCCCGGGTCCAGGGCCGAGTGCAGGGCGGTGACCCGATCGAGATGGCGGATCAGCCCGGTCAGCACGAGCGCCGCCCCGAAGACCAGCAGCACGAGCTGCGCGCCGAGGACGGCCCGCGGCAGCACCCGGGCCCAGTCCGGCCAGCCGTCGGTCAGCCGCCGACCGAGTGCCCGGGTGGCTCCCCAGGCGGCGGCCAGGCCGATCACAACGATGACGCCGGCCCAGTGCAGCGGGTCGCGCCAGGGCTGGCCCTGCCAGGCTCCGACGGCCAGCACCGGGACGAGATAGCTGGCCAGCAGCACGCCGGCCACGGTGAACGGTCCGGCCAGCTGGTCAGGACGGATCCGGCGGGCGGCGAAGGCCGCCGACCAGGCCATCATGTACGCGGCCACCGCAGTGGCGCCCCACGGCACGAGGGTGACCACCAGGCCACCGAGCGACACGCTGACGCCGTTGGCCAGCAGCCACAGCCGGGTGCCGACACCGAGCGCGTCTCCCAGGCTGCCGGGGTCGGCGGCCAGCCAGCCGACCACAGCGAGACCGGCGCACAGCACCCAGCCGACGAGCGCGCTCACCAGGCCGCCGGCGATGGCGGCGACGGGCCAGCCGACAGGCGGCCCGGCGCTGGTGTCGACCGCGGGTTCGGGTGGCTGGGGGCCCGCGGCGCTGGCCCGCAGGGAGAGCCCGGCGGTGGTCCGCCGAGGAGACAACAACGAGGCCATGGTCGTCCCATGCTCACCCAGCCGCCAGGCACGAGTGGGCGAGACACGCCAGGCGCGGGTAAAGTCGTGGCTCAACGTCGGCGTACGAGGTCCGGAACACCGGGTCCGCCGCCACGGGAAGGCGGCCCTTTCACGACTCGCAAGGAGCAGTTCACCATGGTCGACCAGGAGTCGCGGAGCTATCGGCCCCGGCGCGCCTTCATCGAGCCAGAGACGGAGCCGACCCCTCCGCCGGCCCCGGCCCCGGCCCCAGCTCCCGTCGCGGCCACGGTTAGCGGCCCCAGTGCCCCGGCACCGAGCGCCCCGCCGCGCAGCGCGCCCACGCCGACGGCCCCCAACTTCGACGATGAGGATGCGCCGAAGCCGCTGTACCGGGACGAGTACCTGCCGCAGACGCTCTATCGCGACGAACCGGCCACAACCCGGAACGGGACGCCCCCGGCTCCGGCGGCGAACGGCGAGTCTGCAGCCCCCCCAACGACGCCCCCGCGGCCCGACGCGAACGACGTCGGCAGCGACGACACCGCCATCCGGTCCTTCACCTTCGCGCCGCGCACCCGCCGGACCGGCGACGAGACGACGATCCTGACCCGCTCGGGATCGACGGCCCGCGGCCGGTACGCGCCGTCCGGTCCCGACGTCATCGACGACGAGGACGAGGAGGACGGCCGGCCGATCGGCGAGCGTGCCCGCTGGGCCCTGGCTATCGGCGTGATCGCGGCCGTCGTGGTGCTCGGTCTGGCGATCGGGTACGCCGTGCTCGGCCTCGGCAATGGCCAAGGCACCACTCCCCCGCCCGCGGAGACCTCAGGCTCGGTGGGACCGGCGCCCACGACCAGCGTGGCGGAGCCCCCGACAACGGGCGGCGCGCTGCTCACCAACGACCTGATGCTGACTGCCACCCAGGCCAAGCCGCTCGACGCGAAGCGCGCCTGGAAGGAGGCCCGGACCCAGCGTGGCACCTCCGAGGACGCGCCGGTCCCGGCCTGCTTCGGGGTCGAGCCCGCGGACGGGCAGCCGGTCTCGCAGCAGAAGATCCTGCGGGTGCTGAGCAGCAACGGCAAGAGCGCGCCCAGCGCCCTGCACGACGCCACCGCGTACGCCACCGCCGACGAGGCCCGCCTGGCGTTCGTGAGCGCGTCCAACACCCTGGGCACCTGCCCGGCGGCGGGCACGTGGCTCGCCTCCGGCCGGGTGGTGCGCGGCGTCGGCGAGCAGGCGGTGGGCGCCATCGTGGCGGTGAAGAACGGCAAGGCCACCGAGTGGCACAGCGTAGTGATCAGCCGGACCGGCCGGGTGCTCAACGTCCTCGACGCGAGCAGCCCCGGCGACGCGCTCGCCCCGGCGGCCGTGGCCGACGTTCTGGCCGAGGTCACCAAGAAGCAGTGCGGACCGGCCGGCGGCAAGTGCGGCGGCGCGGTGCAAGTCCGGACCGGACCGCCGCCGCTGGGCGGGGACCAGCCCGGTTTCCTGGCGGCCGGCGACCTCCCGCCCGTAGCCGACTCGGTGTCGCCCTGGAACGCCGCCCCGGTCGAGCTGCCCGAGGAGGACTTCGTCGGAGCCAGCTGCGAGAACGTGAACTGGACGACCGTTCCGGCGGAGTCCCGGAGCGCCCGGGTCTACCTGCATCCGGACAGCGGGACGAGCTACTTCGGGGTCAACCAGATCGTCCTTACCCTCAAGGACGCGAAGGCGGCCAAGGCACTGGTCCAGAAGGTCAAGACCGATATCGAGGACTGCAAGGAGCGGCGGCTGACCGCCACCGTGTCGGACGTGGAGAAGGTCAAGGGAACCGGTACGAAGGGCACCGAGATCGTCGGCTACACCGCCGTGGTCGAGCAGAAGGGCACCCAGGGCTCGGACAAGTTCCGGGTCGGCATCGTGCAGGCCGGCGCCAAGGTCGCCTACTCCTTCGCCAACCCGAAGGGCGACTTCGACTTCACCGACTCCCAGTGGGACACCATCGCCGTCCGGGCGGGCGAACGGGTCACCCAGGTCAGCTGACCCGCCCAGCACCGCAGAAACCGGTCAGAGACGGCAGGAATCCTGGCCCGGACCTGCCGTCTCTGACCGGTTTCGCGCTTGAGGAGTCCGGGACTAGCTGCTGGGGGTGAGCGAGGTCATCACCTGGCGCATCAGCTCGGCGGTCTCGCTGGGGGTCTTGCCCACCTTGACCCCGGCCGCCTCCAGCGCCTCCTTCTTGGCCGCCGCCGTGCCCGAGGAGCCGGAGACGATGGCGCCAGCGTGGCCCATGGTCTTGCCCTCCGGCGCGGTGAACCCGGCGACATAGCCGACCACCGGCTTGTCCACATGAGCGGAGATGTACTCCGCGGCCCGCTCCTCCGCGTCGCCGCCGATCTCGCCGATCATCACGATGGCGTCCGTGTCCGGATCCTCGGCGAACGCCGCCAGGCAGTCGATGTGGGTGGTCCCGATGACGGGGTCGCCACCGATGCCCACCGCGGTGGAGAAGCCGATGTCGCGCAGCTCGTACATCATCTGGTAGGTCAGCGTGCCCGACTTCGACACCAGCCCGATGCGCCCGGCCTTGGTGATGTCGGCGGGGATGATGCCGGCGTTGGACTGGCCGGGTGAGATCAGCCCGGGGCAGTTCGGCCCGACCAGCCGGGTCGCGGAGCCCTGAGCCAGGGTGAAGAACTCCGCCGTGTCCTTGACCGGCACACCCTCAGTGATCACCACGCACAGCGGCACCTCGGCCTCGACCGCCTCGACCACCGCCGCCTTGGTGAAGCGGGCCGGCACGAAGATCACCGTGACGTTCGCCCCGGTGGCCGACACGGCCTCGCCGACCGAGCTGAAGACCGGTACTCCGCCGGTTTCGAACTCGACCGCCTGGCCGCCCTTGCCCGGCGTGACGCCGCCGACGATCTTGGTGCCGGAGGCCAGCATCCGGGATGTGTGCTTGCGCCCCTCCGAGCCGGTCATGCCCTGGACCAGGACCCGGGAGTCCGCGTTGAGAAAAATTGACACCGTCGTCTGCTCCCTATCCGGAGGTGGCCAGCTCGGCGGCCCGGCGGGCCGCTCCGTCCATCGTGTCGACCTGCTCCAGACCGGGCAGGTTCGCCTCGGTCAGAATCTTGCGGCCCAGCTCGGCGTTGTTGCCGTCCAGCCGGACGACCAGCGGCACGTCGACGTGCTCGTCCCGGCTGGCCAGCAGCTCGAAGGCCTGGACGATCCCGTTGGCCACCGCGTCGCAGGCGGTGATCCCGCCGAACACGTTGACGAACACGCTGCGCACCTGGTCGTCGGAGATGATGATCTCCAGACCGTTGGCCATCACCTCGGCGCTGGCCCCGCCGCCGATGTCGAGGAAGTTGGCCGGCTTGGGCTGGCCCTCGAACTCCTCGCCTGCGTACGCGACCACGTCCAAGGTGCTCATCACCAGGCCCGCGCCGTTGCCGATGATCCCCACCGACCCGTCGAGCTTGACGTAGTTCAGGTCCTTGGCTTTGGCCGCCGCTTCCAGCGGGTCCTCGGCCGACTTGTCGGCGAGCGCTTCGTGCCCGGTCTGGCGGAAGCCGGCGTTCTCGTCCAGCGACACCTTGCCGTCCAGCGCGATGATCGATCCGTCCCCCGTCTTGACCAGGGGGTTCACCTCGACCAGCGTGGCGTCCTCGGACCGGTAGACGTCCCAGAGCAGCTGCAGCACTCGGGCGATCTCGGTGGCGTCGTCGCCGGAGAACCCGGCCGCAGCCACGATCTCGTCGGCCTTGGCCTGGTCGATGCCCACCAGCGGGTCGACGGTCACCCGGGCCAGGGCCTCGGGCCGCTCCACCGCCAACGTCTCGATGTCCATGCCGCCCTCTTTGGAGCACATGGCGAGGTAGCGGCGGTTGGCCCGGTCCAGCAGCAGCGAGAAGTAGTACTCCTCAGCGATGTCGGCGCCCTCGGCGATCATCACCGTGCGGACGGTGTGGCCCTTGATGTCCATGCCCAGGATGTCGCCGGCCCGCTCGGCCGCCTCGTCCGGGCTGCGGGCGATCTTCACGCCGCCGGCCTTACCGCGGCCCCCCGTCTTGACCTGGGCCTTCACCACGACCACCGGACTACCGAGCTCGGCCGCGGCGGAGCGGGCCTCCTCAGCCGTGGTGGCGGTGATTCCGCGGAGCACGGGCACGCCGTGCGCCTCGAACATGTCGCGGGCCTGGTACTCGTACAGATCCACTGCGCCTCCTGACATTGCCGCGGCCCCGCGTACGGCACCGGTGCCGCCCGCGCGTACAGGCCAGTCAGGAGCCTAGTGGTCCGGAACCTCCGGAGGGCAGCCGGTCGAATGCCCCACCGGCCGCAGGAGTGCTAGCGCCGGTCGTCGAGCATCGAAGGAGCGCTCGGGTGGCGACGCCAGCTCCGAGAGCGCGACGGGTGCGCGACGGGTGCGGGACGAGCGCAAAACTAGGCTCGGACGTTGGCGCGGACCCAGGCGACGATCTCGGCCATGGTCGCGCCGGGGGTGAAGACCTGGGCCACGCCGAGCTCGGCCAGCGGGGTGCGGTCGGCCTCGGGGATGATGCCGCCACCGAAGACGACGATGTCGTCGGCGTCGGCGTCGCGCAGCAGCCCGATCACCTTGGCGAACAGGGTCATGTGCGCACCGGACAGCACGGAGAGGCCGATGGCGTCGGCGTCCTCGGCCAGGGCGGTCTGGACGATCTGCTCGGGCGTCTGGTGCAACCCGGTGTAGATGACCTCCATGCCGGCGTCCCGCAGAGCCCGGGCCACCACCTTCGCACCCCGGTCGTGGCCATCCAGCCCGGGCTTGGCGACGACGATCCGCAGGGGTCCGGTTGCCTCCGTCGGCCCATCCGCCATCACGGTGGCCAACTTACTCTTGAGTAAGATTTTGAGATGCAACGCCGCAGGCTCGGAGACCTTCATCGGGTCCTGACCGGCGACATGCCGCGGGTGGCCGGAGGGGTTGCGGTCGAGGTGGCCTGGGCGGCGGCCCACCTCGCGATGTACCCCCTGGGTCTCGTCTCGGGAGCCGCGGGCCGCACCAACCGCCGCAACGGCCTCGCCGGCCTGAGCCCCGAGCAACGGGGCCTGGTCCATCACGGCATCGCGGCAGCCGAGACCCCGATCCTGCTGGTGCACGGGATCATCGACAACCACTCGATCTTCGCCCTGCTGCAGCGCGCGCTCCGCCGCCGGGGCTTCGGCACCGTGTCGTCCTACGACTACGGCCTGCTGACCCAGGACATCCCGACGGCGGCCGGCCTGCTCGGGGAGGCGATCGAGAAGCTGGCCGCCAACTCCGGCTACGAGCGGGTTCACGTCGTCGGGCACAGCCTGGGCGGCCTGATCGCCCGCTACTACGTCCAGCGGATGGGGGGCGACTCGCGGGTGCACACGCTGGTGACCCTGGGTACGCCGCACGCGGGCACCGAGCTCGCCCGACCCTTCCGGATGGTCCCGCTGCTGGACCAGCTGACTCCCGGGTCCCCCGTGCTGCGGGAGCTGGCGGCGCCGGCGCCGGAGTGCCGGACCCGGTTCGTGGTCTTTGCCAGCGACCTGGACCACATGGTCCGGCCCAGCCAGAACGCCCGGCTGGAGCACCCCGACCTGTCGGTGCGCAACGTCACGGTCAGCGGCGTCGGCCACCTCTCGATGCCCAACAACTCCTCGATCGCCTTCATGATTGCCTCAACATTGACTGAACTTGACCCTTTCGAGACCCCCGATCGGCCTGGTCCGGCCTAAGATCGAAGCCGCTTGTCGTCTTGCCCGACTTCGGGCCCGCCGATTGAGCTTGCGTGACCTGTTTGTTATGTTTCTCACAACTGTTCGATCCGTCGGGGCCCGCAGCCGTGGGAAAGGGTCGGCCAGAAGTTGGTGCACATCTGGAGCCTTCCCCCTCCGGACGCATGATCGGGCTCGCCGGGCCTGGTTGCGTACCAGCGCGACCGACCCGTATCGGTAAGCCGCCGATGCGGTCCGAGCGTGGTGTGGGTTTGAAGGACGAGGAGAGCTTTTACGTGGCATCGCAGCCGGTCAGGCGGGAGATCCGCCGGACCAGCCCGGCTGACGCCGAGTCGGACGATCGCCGGGGCTGGCTCTCCCATGGGCTGGCCGCGCTGGGCATCTCGGCTCTGGGACTGGCGATCGCCGCGTCCGTCTCGCTGACCACCAGCGCCCAACCACTGCCGGTGAAAGAGCCGACCAAGACGGCCTCGACCGCGAGCAGAACCGACGCCGGGGCCGTGGCGCCCACGGAAGGCAAGCCCGACAAGTCCGAGGCCGCCGCGCTCCGCGCCTTCACACCGCGGGGTGGGCTCACCGTGGAGGGGGCGGCCGGCAGCGCCGCGCTGCGGACCGCCGTCTTGAGGGAGCAGGCCGCCCAGCGGGCCGAGGAGCTCGCCAAGGCCGCCGATGACATCACCCGCGCCGCCAGCACCGCCTCCAGCGACGCCCGGCAGAGCAGGCTGTCCGCCGCGGACCGGGCCAGCCGTGAGGCCGCCGTCCGGCTCAACGAGGCGCGGATCAAGCGGGCCGTCGCCGCCCGGCTCGCCGCGGCCGCCGAGCGCGAGACGCAGGAGAGGACCGAGCGCGCCGCGCCCGCGCGCGAGGTCACCCAGCCCGACGTGAGCACCAGCATCCCCAGCAGCGGGGGCAGCGCCTCGCCGGTGCCCGGGGCTGTGATCGGCGCCCACTTCGGGCAGTACGGGGTCTGGTCGCGCTACCACACCGGCCTGGACTTCCGCGCCGCGTACGGGACCCCGATTCGGGCGGTCAAGGCCGGAGAGGTGCTGTTCGCCGGGAACTCCGGCGACTGGGCGGGCAACCACGTGGCCATCCGTCACGGGGACGGTAGGACGACGATGTCCTCGCACATGTCGTCCATGGCGGTCCGATCCGGTCAGACCGTGGCCGCTGGCCAGGTCATCGGCTACGTCGGCCAGACCGGCCGCGCCTTCGGCGCCCACCTGCACTTCGAGCTCTATCCCGTCGGCGTGCGTTACGGCGATGTCTACAAGGCGATCGACCCGCAGCCGTGGCTCGCGGCCAACGGGGTCCAGACCCGCTGACATCGGGCCATCGTGGCCCAAATGAGACGCACCTCACACGGTTCATTACTTACGGATGAGGTGGGCGGCCCCTATTTTTTGATCTGCCGTTACACCTCCGTTATTGTTTTGCGAGTTCGCCGGGCAACGCCGCGACGGACATGTCCGGACAGGACGGGGACAGTACCGGTCATCACGAGGAGATTTCTGCTTGCCTAGCTCATCATCGCTGCGGCGTGTGACCGCGCGCCGTGCCCTGATAGCCGACATCTCCGCTGACCGGAAGGGATGGCTCCAGCACGGCGTCGCCGCCCTGGCCATCTCACTGCTCGGCCTGGGTGTGGCCGCCTCCGTGTCCCTGACCGGTGCGGCGCAGGGCGCGACGACCGCGAACACCGCTCCGGTGGCCGAACCGACAGCCGCCGCCGATAGCGACAGCACGCCCAATCCTCGGCTCGCGACCGGGAGCGGTTCGGTGGACGCGAACCGGCTGAAGAGTCTTGCCGACCAGCGGGCCGAGGAGCTCGCCGAGGCCAGCGAGGACTACGCGATCGCGGCCAGCACCACGTCGGCGGACGCGCGCGAGAAGGCGCTGAAGGACAAGGCGGCCGAGGCCCGCGCTGCGGCCAAGCGGCTGGCCGAGCAGGGACCCACCGCCACCGGCGATGCCAGCGGTCTACCGGACCTGGGCGCAAGTTCAATCCAGGGGAACGGCAAGGCCTGCCTGCCGCTGGCCTCCTACCGCATCTCCGCCCGGTTCGGTCAGGTCGGGATCTGGTCGCGGTACCACACCGGCTTCGACTTCTCCGCCGGGATCGGGACGGCTATCCGGGCACCCTCGGCGGGCGTGGTGACCAACGCCGGTATCGGTCCGGCCAGCGGCTGGGCGGGCAACTACGTCGCCATCAGGTACCCGGACGGCACCCAGACCCTGATGGCCCACATGTCCACCGTGTCGGTCTCGGTCGGGCAGACCGTCGCCGCTTGCCAGGTCGTCGGTGCCGTGGGGATGACCGGACGGACGTTCGGCCCGCACCTGCACTTCGAGGCGTACCCGGCCGGCATCACGCCGGGCGACATCTACCAGGCCGTCAGCCCGGCCGCCTGGCTGAACGCCCGCGGCCTCAACCCCTAGGTTGGGGACGAGCGCAGGCGCTGGCCGCTGGCGGGCGCCGCGCGGAGCGTGGACGGGCCTGGCGGGAGCCCGAGCCCGCGAGGGCGGATGGTTGCGATGCGTGGCGTCCGCCAGCGATCAGCGCATGAGCGAGGATCACAGCTTTTCGATCGGCGCGAAGCGCACGGCGAGCCGCTTGACGCCCACCGAGCCGAAATCCACGTCCGCAGTGGCTTTGTCGCCCTCGCCAGTCGTGGCCACCACCTTGCCCATGCCGAAGGTGGTGTGCAGCACCCGGTCCCCGGCGGCCAGCTCCGGCACCGCTCGGCCGGCCTTGGGCTTACCGGCGCCGTAGCCGACCGTGCTGCGCCAGGACTGGTTGGCCGCCGTCGCCGAGGTCGTGCGCCAGCTGGTAGTCGCCGACTCCAGCCGGCGCCAGTCGATCAGGTGGTCGGGCACCTCGGCCAGGAACCGGCTGGGGGGGTTGTGCTGCGGCGTCCCGTACGCCGAGCGCGCGATGGCTCGGGTGATATAGAGCCGCTGCCGCGCCCGGGTGATGCCGACGTAGGCCAGCCGGCGCTCCTCCGCGAGCTCCTTCGGGTCTGTGAGCGCCCGCTGGTGGGGGAACACCCCGTCCTCGCAGCCGGTCAGGAAGACGGTGTCGAACTCCAGCCCCTTCGCCGTGTGCAGCGTCATCAGAGTGACAACCCCGGCAGCCGCGGCATCCGGGGTGTCGGGGATCTGGTCGGAGTCCGCGACCAGCGCCACCCGCTCCAGGAACGCGCCAAGCGAGTCGTCGGGCTCCGCCGCCCCGGCCGCCAGGTCGGTCTCGGGGTCCAGCACCCCGTCCAGGTCGGCGACCATCCCGTAGTCGTCGACCAGCTCGTCCTCCCCCGCCGTGAGCGCGGCCACACCGCTGACGAACTCCCGGGCCACCGTGATCAGCTCGCGCAGATTCTCCAGCCGGGTCTCGTCCTGCGGGTCCTTGGAGTCGTGCAGCTCCGACAGGTAGCCCGACCGGTCGAGCACGCTGGTCAGGATCGCGTCCGCGGGCAGCCCCTCGGCGACCATGCCCTCGTGGTGGTCCAGCAGCGACGCGAACCCCCGCAGCTGGTTGGCCGACCGGGTGGCCAGCCCGGGGATCTCGTCGATCCGCCGCAGCGCGTCGCCG
>DASQUF010000061.1:0-31128 GCA_035641435.1 Propionibacteriaceae bacterium
GCCACAAGCGCTTCCGGGCCGACCACCTGGCCGAGGAGTTCGAGGCCCGCAAGGGCCGGGCGCCGTCCGGGCTGACTGAGATCCCCTGCCCGAACTGCGGGACCCGCGGCCAGTGGACCGAGCCGCGCGACTTCAACATGATGCTGAAGACCAACCTCGGGGTGATCGAGGACGAGTCCGGGGTGCACTACCTGCGCCCCGAGACCGCCCAGGGCATCTTCATCAACTTCGCCAACGTGGTGACGAGCAGCCGCCGCAAGCCGCCGTTCGGCATCGCCCAGATCGGCAAGAGCTTCCGCAACGAGATCACCCCGGGCAACTTCATCTTCCGCACCCGCGAGTTCGAGCAGATGGAGATGGAGTTCTTCGTCGCGCCCGGCACCGACGAGAAGTGGCACCAGTACTGGATCGACGAGCGGACCCGCTGGTACACCGACCTGGGCATCGCGAGCGACAACCTGCGGCACTTCGAGCACCCGAAGGAGAAGCTCTCGCACTACTCGAAGCGGACCGTCGACATCGAGTACCGCTTCGGCTTCGCCGGCGGCGACTGGGGTGAGCTCGAGGGCATCGCCAACCGCACCGACTTCGACCTGTCCACCCACACCGAGCACTCCGGGGTCGACCTGTCCTACTTCGACCAGGCGAGTGAGGAGCGGTACGTGCCGTATGTGATCGAGCCCGCGGCCGGCCTGACCCGGTCGCTGATGGCGTTCCTGATCGAGGCGTACGCGACCGACGAGGCCCCGAACACCAAGGGCGGGGTCGACCAGCGGACCGTGCTGCGGCTCGACCCGCGGCTGGCCCCGGTGAAGGTCGCGGTGCTCCCGCTGTCCCGCAACGAGGCCCTGTCGCCCAAGGCCCGCGACCTGGCCGCTGAGCTCCGGGCGTACTGGAACGTGGACTTCGACGACGCCCAGGCGATCGGCCGGCGCTACCGTCGCCAGGACGAGATCGGCACCCCGTACTGCGTCACCGTCGACTTCGACACGCTCGATGATGGTGCGGTGACCATCCGCGAGCGAGACACCATGACCCAGGACCGGGTGTCCCTGGACAAGGTGACCGACTACCTGGCCGGGCGGCTCCTCGGCTGCTGATTCGGACAGAAGTAGTCTGGATCGCTGTGCCTCCCGTTGCCACCGCCGCGCGCCCATTGCGGCTAGGTCCGGTCGAGGTGCCGACCCCGGTGGTGCTGGCGCCGATGGCCGGGATCACCAACGCGGCCTACCGGCAGCTCTGCCGGGAGCAGGGGGCTGGGCTCTACGTCTGCGAGATGATCACCTCGCGCGGGCTGGTCGAGCGGGACGCGAAGACGCTGGCCATGCTGCAGTTCGACCCCGGCGAGCGGGTCCGGTCGGTCCAGCTCTACGGCGTGGACCCGACGATCATGGCCGAGGCGACCCGCATCCTGATCACCGAGCACGCCGTCGGCCACGTCGACCTCAACTTCGGCTGCCCGGTGCCCAAGGTGACCCGCAAGGGCGGGGGAGCGGCACTGCCCTACAAGCGGGACCGGCTGGCGATGATCCTCACGTCGACGGTGCGGGCCGCCGAGCCGTACGGGGTTCCCGTGACGATCAAGACGAGGATCGGCATCGATGACGACCACCAGACCTTCCTCGACGCCGGCCGGATCGCCGAGGAGGCCGGCTGTGCCGCGATCGCGCTGCACGGCCGGACCGCCCAGCAGGCCTACTCGGGTGAGGCGGACTGGACCGCGATCGCCGCGCTCAAGGCGGCGGTGTCCATCCCGGTTCTCGGCAACGGGGACATCTGGGAGGCCGCCGACGCCCTGCGGATGGTGGCCGAGACCGGGGTGGACGGCCTGGTCATCGGCCGTGGCTGCCTGGGCCGGCCGTGGCTGTTCCGGGATCTGGCCGACGCCTTTGCCGGCCGCCGAACTCGAACGCTGCCCACCCTGGGTGAGGTCGCCGCGACCGTACGCCGGCACGCCGAGCTGCTCGTCGCGCTGTCGGACGAGGCCAGCGGCTGCGCCGACCTCCGCAAGCACATGGCCTGGTACTTCAAGGGCTTCCCGGTGGGTGGCGAGCTACGCCGCCGGCTGGCCATGATCTCGTCGCTGGCCGAGCTGGACACGCTGCTGGCCCAGCTCGATCCCGCCGTGCCCTTCCCGCAGACGGAGCTTGGCCTGCCCCGCGGGCGCCAGGGCGCGCCGCGGGCGAGGGTCGCGTTGCCGGCCGGTTGGCTGGACGACACGTCCGGCCGCGAGCTGGACCTGGTCGGCGCGGAGCTGGGCGTCTCGGGTGGCTGACCAGGTCACCCCACGGGCCGTGGCCTGGGCCGAGACCATGGCCGGGCACGGCACCGGGAGCCTGGTCCGGGCCCACGCCGGGTCGTGCGCTCGCGTCGGACCTGGCCCGGTCGTCGGCCGGGAGCTGCGCGAGCAACGGGAAGACCAGCATCTGCGGCCCGGCGCAACCCGGGCGGTCGGCGCCGGCAACCGCACGGAACCCGAGGAGCCGGACGACGAGCGCACCTGCTTCGAGCGCGACCGAGACCGGATCGTGCACTCCACCGCGTTCCGCCGATTGGCCGGCAAGACCCAGGTCGTGGTCTACCCGACCGACCACCAGCGGACCCGGCTGACCCATGCCCTCGAGGTGGCCCAGGTCGCCACGTCGATCGCCCGGGCGGTCGGGGTCAACGTCGCCTTGGCCGAGGCGATCGCGCTCGGGCACGACTGCGGCCACGGACCCGGGGGGCACGCCAGCGAGGACGCCTTCGACGCCTTCCTGCCCGACGGCTACGACCACGGCCCGTGGGGCGCCGACGTGGTCCTGACCGGACTCAACCTGTGTGTCGAGACGCTGGACGGAATCCGTAACCACTCCTGGTCGCGGCCCGCGCCGGTGACGGTAGAGGGGGAGATCGTCAGCTGGGCCGACCGGATCGCGTACTGCGCCCACGACCTCGAGGACGCGGTGCACTCGGGCCTCCTCGCGCCCGACGATCTGCCTCCCCAGGTGGTCGAGGTCTGCGGCCCTTCCCGCCGTGAGCAGCTCAACACCTTCGTCCGCGCGGTGGTGCGGACGGTGGCTGCGCACGGCGAGGTGGGCATGCCGCCGGCCGAGGCCGCGGCGCTGGCCGGGCTACGGGCGTTCAACTACGAGCGGATCTACGTCCGCCCGGCCTCAGTGGCCCAGTCGCAGGCGGTGATCGACGTGCTGCGGGCCCTGGTCGAGTACTACCTGGCTCGACCGGACCAGCTGCCCGATGTCGTCGACCTGGACCCGGGGAGTGAGCCGGCCACCCGGGCCGCCGTGACGTACGTAGCCGGCATGACCGACCGCTACGCCTTCGACCGGGCCGTCGAGCTGCTCGACTGGGACCCGGCGCGGCTGCCGCGCGGTGTCGACCCCGCGGGCTGAACTGGCCAGAGCGCCGCTCCGGCGTGGCCCAGCAGCAGCTTGGCGTAGTAGACCGGCCCGAACCATGGCGCCACGGCGGGCGGTCCGAGCGCCCGGTCGAGGGCGATTCCGGCCAACGTCAGCGCCACGGCCGCCAACCGCCGGCGCCGACCGGCGCCGCGCCGGACCAGCGCCGTGGCCAGCATCAGGTAGCCGTAATGGCTGCCCGCCCAGAGCAGGCCGGGCACCCGGGCACCCGGCGCGCGGCGGTCCAGACCGGCGACCAGCAGGGGGTGCAGGTGGGCCGCGGCGAAGCGCAGGTGGTCGGCGTCGGTCTGTCCGGGCCGCTCGTACCACCGGGCGCAGGCCCGCGTGTTGTTGGCCACCACTCCACCCCACAGGTCCCCGGCAAGGATGCGCAGCAGCAAGGCTTCGCCGAGTGGCAGCGCCCGTGCGGCCGCGGTGAGGAAGGGTGCGACGGCCAGCCCGGCCAGCCCGCTGCTCAGCATGAGGCCGTTCTCGGCCGCAGTCGCCTCCGGCCCGACGAACTCCCCCCATGCGGTCCGCAGCTCCAACCCCATCCGTCCACGTTAGGCGACCTTGACCGACCGACGTATCGGACCGGGAGCCTCGGCCTCTGTCGCAACGTGACCTCACCGACCAGGGGCTGCGCTAGCGTCGGCCGTGTGCTGGCCCGGATGTGGGGCATCGGCCGCTCGTTGGCGATCTACCACGGCCAACCCGGCCGGCACCGGCGGCTGCGCCGCTTCTACGCGCAGTTCCTGCGGCCTGGCGACCTGGGCTTCGACGTCGGCGCCCACGTCGGCAACCGCGTCCGGGCCTGGCGCTCGATCGGTGCTCGGGTCGTCGCGATCGAGCCGCAGCCTGACTTCGTCCGGGTGCTTCGGATCCTCTTCGGCCGCGACCCCGACGTCGTCGTCCTGCCCCGGGCCGTCGGCGCGCACGCCGGCCGGGAGGCCCTACGGATCGCGACCGCCACCCCGACCGTGTCGTCGCTGTCGCCGGCATGGATGGGCACCGTGGCCGCCGACCGGCGCTTCGGCCGCGTCCGCTGGGACCGTACGGTCGAGGTCGAGGTGGTGACCCTCGACGACCTTGTCACGGCGTACGGGCAGCCGGCGTTCTGCAAGGTCGACGTCGAGGGGTTCGAGGCCGAGGTGCTGCGCGGGCTGAGCCGTCCCGTCGCCGCCCTGTCCTTCGAGTACCTACCCGCGGCCCACGACGCCGCGCTCGCCGCTCTGGCCCAGGTGGAGCGGCTCGGCGCTGCCGCAGGCGACTACGAGTACAACTACTCGCCGGTCGAGACCTTGCGGTTCACCGCCGACCAGTGGCTCGATGCGGCGGGCCTCGAGCAGCTGCTCGACCGAATCCGCCCGGAGGGCCGATCCGGCGACGTGTACGCGCGCCTGACCGGCCCGGCCTGACCGCGATGGCCGGTCGCGGGGGGATGGCAATGAACTTCACAGGGGCCGCTCTCGTGCCTTCACGTAGGGGGTGGGTGCGATGATCGCGGAGCTC
The DNA here is from genome assembly GCA_035641435.1 of Propionibacteriaceae bacterium. Taxonomy (GTDB): domain Bacteria; phylum Actinomycetota; class Actinomycetes; order Propionibacteriales; family Propionibacteriaceae; genus Microlunatus. Next base: position 4,911 of record DASQUF010000061.1, read on the forward strand.
GGCGTCCGGGTCCGGCGGCAGCTGGCCACGGCGGCCGCCGGTCAGGCCGTGCTGCTGGCCGTGCTGGCCGTCGGCGTTGGTCTTGGTCCGGTCGGGCTGCTGGCCGGTGCCGGCTACGTCGCCGTCCTGTGCGTCCTGCTCACCCGCGCCGTCCGCCGCCGACACGGGGCGGCCGACGACCCGACGCCCGCCGACCGCGGACTTGGCCCGGCCAACCTGGTCACGCTGACCCGCGCGGTCCTGGTCGGCGGGGTGACCGCCCTGGTCGTCGACCGGTTCGCCGCCGGGTCCAGCGACGTCGTCGTCCTCGTGGTGGTGGCGACTGCGGCCCTGCTGCTGGACGCGGTCGACGGTCGGGTGGCCCGCCGGACGAACACGGTGACCGCCCTGGGAGCCCGGTTCGACATGGAGACCGACGCGTTCCTGATCCTGGTCCTCAGTGTCTACGTCGCCCCGATCGTCGGGCCGGCCGTGCTGGCGATCGGCGGGATGCGCTACGCGTATGCCGCCGCCGGCGGTGTGCTGCCGTGGCTCCGAGCGCCGCTGCCGACCCGCTACTCGGCCAAGGTGGTCGCCGCGATCCAGGGCATCGTCCTGGTCCTCGCGGCGTCCGCGCTGGTTCCGCAGACCACCGCCACCGGGCTGGTCGCCGTCGCTCTCGGCCTGCTGATGTGGTCCTTCGGTCACGACGTGCGCTGGCTGTGGCGGCGCCGGCGTGGTGCGGAGTACCCGGTCCTGACCGACCAGTCCGGCGCCGGCGTGACACTCCGTCCGGACCTCGCCCCGCCGTCCCGGAGGGGCTCCCTTGTGCTCACTGCGCTGGCCGCTGGGCTCGTGCTCGTCGCGCTCGTCCTGCCCGACCAGCCCGACGCCATCGGACCGGCCGCGCTACACCTCCCGCTGGAGGCCGTGCTCGGCGCCGCGCTGCTGCTGGCGCTGCCGGCCCGGGTGGGCATGGTGCTGGCCACCATCGCCGGTGCGGTGCTCGGCCTGCTGACCGTGCTCACCGTGCTGGACCTCGGCTTCGTCAGCGTGCTGTCCCGGCCGTTCGACCCCACCTCGGACTGGCATCTCGCCGACTCGGTCGTTGATCTGCTCACCGGCTCGCTCGGCCGCCGGGGCGCGGTCGCTGCCCTGGTCGGCTTCCTGGTCCTCGTCGCCGCCCTGCTGGTCGCGGTGACGCTCGCCGCCCGCCGGGTCGCCCGGGTGCTGGTCCGCCGCCGGACCGTGGCCCGCAGCGTCCTGGGCGTGCTGGTGCCCGTCTGCGTGGTGTCCCTCGCCCTCGGTGCCGGGGTCGTGCCCGGCGCCCCGGTGGTTGCCGCCAGTGCCACCGGGGAGGCCGTGGAGCGCGGCCGCCGCCTCGTCGCCGGCCCCGGCGAGCAGCGGGCGTTCGAGGCCGCCTGCGCGACCGACGCTCTTCGCGGTGTGGAGCCGGAGCGGTTGCTCGCCGGCCTGCGCGGCAAGGACGTGGTGATCGCCTTCGTGGAGAGCTACGGGCGGTCCGCGCTCACCGAGCCCGACTACGCCGCACCGATGGGCGCCACCCTGGACGGTGCCACCCGGCGGCTGGCCGCCGTGGGGTTCGACGCCCGCAGCGCGTACCTCACCTCGCCGACCTCCGGGGGAGGAAGCTGGCTGGCCCACGCCACGTTCCTGTCCGGTCTGTGGGTCGACAACGAGCGGCGCCACCGGACCCTCATGGCCAGCGACCGGATGACCGTCGTCAGCGCGTTCCGGCGGGCGGGTTGGCGGACCACCGCAGTGATGCCCGGCAACACCGAGGACTGGCCGGAGGCGAGCTTCTACGGCTTCGACCAGGTCTACGACACCCGCAACTTCGGTTACCGCGGACCGGATCTCGGCTGGGCCAGCATCCCGGACCAGTACAGCCTGTCCGTTCTCGAGCGCGAGGAGCACGGCCGGCGTGGGAGGCCGCCGCTGCTGACGGAGATTGCCCTCGTGTCCAGCCACGCCCCGTGGCCGATCATCCCGGAGGTGATCGACTGGGACCGGGTCGGCGACGGCACGGTGTACGAGTCGATGGCGACCGGCGAACCGCGCGACGCGATCTGGGCCAAGGGCAACAGCGCAGTCCGCACGGCGTACCGGCGCTCGCTGGAGTACTCACTGAACAGCATGGTGTCCTGGCTGGAGACCTACGGTGGCGAGGACACCGTCGTGGTGCTGCTCGGCGACCATCAGGGCGCGCCGCTGCTTACCGGGCCGGGCGCCGGTCGCGACGTTCCGGTAACGCTCCTGGCCGGGGATCCGGCGGTACTCGACCGGGTCAGCGACTGGGGCTGGAGCCCGGGGATGGCCCCCCGACCGCAGGCGCCGGTGTGGCCGATGGACGCTTTCCGGGACCGGTTCGTGACGGCCTTCAGCGCAGGAACGTGAACAGCGGCTGTCCCGGCCGCAGCTCGACCGGCGGGCCGTCGTAGCGCACGACACCCAGAGCCGCGGCGTCGTCCCCGCCGCTCGTCGAATAGTCGAGCTCGGTGAAGCCGGCCGCCCCCAGGCGGCCGCGTACCTGATCGTTCCGGTCGGACTCGTCGAGCCCGCGGGACCACAGCAGCGTCGCCCCTGATGCGCACAGCTGCGGGGCGAAACCGAGCAGCCGCCACAGGTCGGCATCGGAGATGTTGCCGAAGATCCCGACCAGCAGCACCATCTGCGCCGGGACGGCACCGGCGTACGCGTCGCTGCGTCCTGCGTCGGCCATGCGGACCTCGATCCCGCCCAGCCCGGCGGCGGCCGCCGAGATCCGGGCCCGCTGGGCCAGGCCTGGGTGCAGCTCGACCAGGACCGCGGAGACCCGGTCGGCATCGGACCGCTGCCGCAGCACCCCGATCACGTCTCGGCCGTCGCCGGCGCAGGCACTGAGGATCCGGCATGGACCGGGGGAGCGGTCCAGCGCGGTGTTCAGGGCGGCCTGGACCCGGCGCAGCCGCCAGGAGAGGCTGGAGTCCGGGTCGTCGTAGTGCCGGTGCCACTCCTCGTAGTCGCGCCGCTCAGCCACACGACTATCCTCACCGAGCCGATTTTGTGCTCTAATGCCACCCGTGGAGCAGCCGGTCCGGCCGGTGACCCGCGGCGGTCTGGTCTTGCGGGTCGGCGTCGCGGTGCTCGGCATCGGCCTGCTGCTCAACGGTTCGCTGCGGGAGAGCGACGACGTATGGCCCTTCGGGCCGCTGTCGCAGTACGCCTTCTCGCCACCGCCCGACGCCACCATCGTGATCACCCGGGTCGAGGGCCGGCTGGCCGACGGTCGCCGGGTCGACCTGCCGCTCCGGGTCGGCACTTCGGGCATCAGCCGGGCGGAGATCGAGGCCCGGATCCCGGCCATCCTCGCCGACCCGACGCTGTTGCGCTCTGTGGCCGACGGGTGGAGCGCCCGCAACCGCCGCGAGCCGGAGCTGGAGCAGCTCTGGCTGGTGCAGGACGAGACCCGGCTGGTCGATGGACACCGCGGCCCCACTCGCCTGGTCGAGATCACCAGCTGGACGGTGCCCAGATGACGGCAAGGGGGACGACCCCCTTGCACCCCCGCGGCGTGCACAAGAACACGCGGGAGCATGCCCGGTGAATGCCGTTGTCCGCTGGTTCGCCCCCGTGCTGCCGGAGGCGCGAGTGGCCATCCTGCGCACCGTCCTCTACGCGTTCGTGCTGCTCGACATCCACCTGTTCGTGCGCGACCCCATCCCGCTGAGCCGGCATCCGGAGCTCTACTCGCCACTGCTGCTGGCCCGGATGCTGCACCTGCCCCCGCCCAGCGTGCCGCTCACCGTCAGCCTCTACGTGGTCCTGCTCGTCGGCTGCGTGGTGGCGGCAGCGAACCGGCTGCCGCGGGTGGCCGGCTTCGTGGTCGCGGCCGCCTTCACCTGGTGGACCGCCATCGGGATGAGCTACGGCAAGGTGGATCACGACCACATGTCACTGGTCGTCGCCCTCTGGGTGCTGCCCACCGTCGGTGTCGTCGCCGGCCGCTGGCGCAGCCCACAGGTGTCGGCGCAGGCAGGCTGGGCGCTGCGCTGCATCCAGATCGCGGTGGTGTTCACCTACTTCCTGTCCGCGCTGACCAAGATCCGCAGCGGGGGCTGGAGCCTGACCAGCTGGCCGGAGAGCTCGATCCTGCTCTGGGCGATCATCCGCCGACCGAACGGGCTGGGACAGTTCCTGATCCCCTATCCCGGCCTGCTCCGGGTGATGCAGTGGTTCGCGTTCGTGGCTGAGCTGACGTCGGTGGTCGTGCTGTGGCTGCGGGGTCGGGCGCTGCTGCTAGCCGCGCTGTTCTGGATGGGCTTTCACGTGTTCACCGTGACCATCCTGTACATCCACTTCGCCCCGACCGCGATCTGCTGGCTGGCCTTCGCCCCGCTGGAGCGTCTCGGTCCCTGGCTGCGCCGGGTCGTAGCCCGGCGGCGGGAGCGCGCAGGCGGGCGTCCCGCCGGGCATCCGATGCCGGTTCCGGGCGATCAGCCGGTAGACGGCCGCCGCTAGCGTCCGCACGCCCGGCAGGTCCATCGTTCGGCCGACGACCGCGTACGCTCCGCCCCTGAACCGCAGCCAGCCGGCGAAGGCGGCCGCACCGCCGCGGATCCCACCGTCCGGGTCGACCCAGAGCACCTCCTGCTGCGCGCGCTCGGCGGTTGTCCCCAGCGCGGCCAGATCGGTGAACTGCCAGGGCCGCAGGTCGGCGTTCCGGCCGTCCGGGCGGTGCAGCCGCTCGGCCACCCAGGTCGCGCTGCTGGTGCAGAACCCGCAGTCGCCATCGAAGACCAGCCAGGGCACGTCTCGCTCCTCCACGGCAACGAACATAGTGCTCACGCCCGCGAGCCCGTCGGGTGCGGCGCCCTCCGGGCGGCGCCTGGCGGCGTTCTCCTCGGTCGAGATAGAACCCCGCTATCCCTCCCAGGTCTGGCGAGCCATCCACCCGGACGACGCCGGACCTTCGACGGACCTGCGGGCGCACCCACTGTCGCCGGACCTTCGACCGTGGGTCAGTGCCGGCGCATACACTCCGACCGTGGCCGGGCGGATCAACGAGGAGGACGTCGCCGCCGTCCGGGAGCGCGCGCGGATCGAGGAGATCGTCGGCTCCTACGTCACGCTGCGCAGCGCCGGCGGCACCCTGAAGGGCCTCTGCCCCTTCCACGACGAGAAGACGCCCAGCTTCCAGGTCACCCCGTCCCGCGGTTACTGGTACTGCTTCGGCGCCTGCAGCGAAGGCGGCGACGTCATCGACTTCCTGCAGAAGATCGAGCACCTGTCCTTTGTCGAGGCGGTCGAACGGCTGGCCGACAAGGTCGGCATCCAGCTCCGCTACTCCGACGACGGCGGCGGTCAGCGAGCTGAGCCGGGGGTTCGGATGCGCCTGGTCGAGGCGCTGAAGCAGGCGGCCGAGTACTACGCCGAGATGCTGACCTCCCCCGAGGCGCAGCCGGCCCGGCAGTTCCTCGCCGAGCGGGGTTTCGACCGGGTGGCGGCCGAGCGGTTCGGTGTCGGGTACGCGCCCCGGGACGGCCGGGCGCTGCTGCGGCACCTCCGCGGACGCGGCTTCGCCGACCGGGAGCTGGTGGCCGCCGGGCTGGCCCGCGAGCAGGGCTACGACTTCTTCCAGTCCCGGGCGCTGTGGCCGATCCGCGACTCCGGCCGGCAGGTGCTGGGGTTCGGTGCCCGTCGGTTGTACGACGACGACCGGATGCCGGCCAAGTACGTCAACACCCCAGAGACCGTGCTCTACAAGAAGTCACACGTGCTCTACGGGCTTGACCTGGCCCGGACGGCGATCAGCAAGAAGAGCCAGGCGGTGGTGGTCGAGGGTTACACCGACGTCATGGCCGCGCACCTGGCCGGGGTGGACACCGCGGTCGCCTCCTGCGGCACGGCGTTCGGCGACGACCACACCCGGTTGCTCCGCCGGCTGATGGGGGACCACGACGCCTTCCATGGCGAGGTGATCTTCACCTTCGACGGCGATGCGGCGGGTCAGGCGGCGGCGCTCAAGGTGTTCGCCGGCGACCAGAACTTCGTCGCCCAGACCTACGTGGCCATCGAGCCGACGGGGCTCGACCCCTGCGACCTACGGCTGCAGAAGGGCGACGCCGCGGTCCGCGAGCTCGTCGCCCGTCGGCTCCCGCTGTACCGGTTCGTGATGAGCAACGTGCTGCGCCAGCACGACCTCGACCGGGCCGACGGGCGGCTGGCCGCGCTGCGCGCCGCGTCCCCGCTGGTGGCCAGCATCCGTGACGCCGGTCTGGTGTCGGGCTACGTGCGTGAGCTGGCCGGGATGCTCGGCATGGACATCGAGGAGGTCCGGGCCGAGGTGGGGCGCGCCGCGTACCGGTCCCGCCGCCGAACCGAGCCCCGAGCGCAGACATCAGAGGCGCTGGAGCCCGAGGCGAACCGGCCGACCGGGATCCCGATGCCGAACTCCCGCGACCGGCTGCTGGCCACCGAGCGGGAGACGGCCAAGCTGATCATCCAGAACCCGGAGCTGTTCGCGCCCGGCTGGGACGGGGTCACGGTCTCCGACTTCACCCACCCCGCCTACGCCGCCGTATTCGCCGCGGTGGAGAAGGCCAGCACCGACGGGACGCCTTTGGACAACCCGACCAGCACACCCAGCGACTGGGTGCACCGGATCACCGAGGCCAGCGCGGAAGAGGTTCGTCCGCTGGTCGCGGCCCTGGCGGTGGAGCCGCCGCTGATGCGGGGAGCCGTGACGTCACGGCTGGTCGTCGCCAACACCGCGATGCTGCAGCTGCTGACCGTGAAGCGGGCGATCGCCGAGCTGAAGTCGCGACTGCAGCGGACCAATCCGGTGGAGTCGCCCAAGAAGTACAACCAGATGTTCTCCGAGCTGGTGGTGCTGGAGGCGAAGGGCAAGGAGCTGCACACCCGCAGCATCGGCGCGGCCGACTAACGGCTCGGTCAGTTCGTTTCGACCGGTTCGGTATCTCACGGGGGTTGTCGCCACTCTGAGAATCAAGAGCGCAAACTTCTGCTTGGTCCGTAGGCGGATTCCCCACAGGCCCATCTGCTCGGTGCCGACAGCGAACCTTGCGCAGCTCAGCCCGACGAGAGGCACGTGAGGACGATGTGGGAGACCGTGGAGACCATCGGGACGAACTTGTCACACGATCTGCCCTGCTTCCGCTGCGGCCATGCGGCCCACACGTACCTTCCCTGCTCCGACACCTGCGACTGCGAGCCGGCGGAGATGCCCGGTGAGCCACCCCTCAACCTGCGCTCCCGTCAAGAAACAGCGACGGCCGCCTGACTCAGCCGGCCCGGCCGGCGTCGCGATCTGACGCCGCCGAGAACCGAGGATCGCTGCCGGGTAACGTGCTCAAGGCTTCGGACCGAGAAGGAGTCATGTGCGATGGCTGAAGTCCTGCTGTTCCACCACGCCCAGGGGCTGACTACCGGGGTCGTGGCCTTCGCCGACGACCTGCGGGCCGCTGGACATACCGTGCACACGCCGGACCTCTACGCCGGCCGCACCTTCGCCACGCTGGAGGAGGGCGTAGCCCACGCGAAGGAGCTCGGCTTTGACAACGTGACCGAGGCCGGGGTGCAGACGGCCGACGGGATGCCGGCCGAGCTGGTCTACGCCGGTTTCTCCCTCGGCGCCGGAGCCGCGCAGAAGCTGGCCCAGACGCGACCGGGTGCGAAGGGCGCCCTGCTCTTCCACGCCGCGTTCGAGCCGACCGAGTTCGGGCCGTCCTGGCCCGCCGACGTGCCGGTGCAGATCCACGCCATGGCCGATGACCCTGAGTTCAACAACGAGTGGGACCTGCCGGCGGCGCAGGCTCTGGTGGCCGCGGCCGCCGATGCGGAGCTGTTCCTGTACGCGGGCGACCAGCACCTGTTCGCCGACCGCTCGCTCGCCGCGTACGACGCCCAGGCCGCCGCCCTGATGACGCGGCGGGTGCTGGGCTTCCTCGCCACCCGCTAGTGCCCCGGAAGGGAAGTTCCTTGGCGGTTGGCGTCGTCCAGGTGCGTGCATCGCAAGGCCGACGAGGGAGGGCTGCCGAGTCGCAACGCGACCGAGGAGAACGCCGCGAGGTGCGTGCCTGGACGGGGTCCAAGCGTCAAGAGATTTCCCTTCCGGGGTACTAGCCCCCGGTTCTGACCCTCGGATGGGATTCGGCGAGTTGTCCACAGATTGCCCTTGACCCTCTGGCGGCTCGCCGCTGCGCGCTCGCATCGTGTCGGCCATGACCGATTCCCACGACGACGAGACCCTGCTGACCCCGGCCGAGGTGGTCAGCCTGCAACGCCAGATCGAAGCCGGGCTGCTGGCCCGCGCCGCTCGGGAGAGCGGGACCTGGGCCGACGCGACAGACCTCGAGCTGCGGTTGCTCGAGGACCAGGGTGAGCAAGCCCGGCAGCGGTTCATCCGCGCCAACCTGCGGCTGGTCTGGATGGTGACCCGGCAGTTCGCGGTTCGCGGTCGGCTGCCCGAGGCCGACCTGTTCCAGGAGGGCTGCCTCGGGCTGATCACCGCGGTGGCCCGCTTCGACCACACCCGCGGCTTCCGCTTCTCCACCTATGCGCTGTTCTGGATCCGGGCGTACGTCGGCGGGGCGGCGGCCCGCCAGCTCGGGGCGATGAACCTCCCGACCAGCCGGGCCGAGCAACTGCGGTCGGCCCGCGGGGTCGAGGTTGCGCTGGCCCAGCGGCTGGGCCGGGCGCCCACGGTGGACGAGGTGGCCGACGCGCTCGGTCGGGACGCAGACTGGACGGCCGGCCTGCTGGCGCACCAGGCCCCGGCCTCGCTGGACGGACTGGACGTCGCCGACCGCGACCGGCAGACAATGGCCGGCGAGGCGCGCCTAGCGTCGAGAGACCGGGAAGCGATCCGGGAGATGCTGTGGCGGCTGGACGACCTGGGCCGCCGGGTCCTCGAGCTGCGGATGGGGTTCGGTGGCGGGGAGCCACTCAGCTACGCCGACGTCGCCCGGACGCTCGGCATCTCCGTCAACCGGGTGCGGCGAACCGAGGCGCGGGCGGTGGAGAGGCTTCGCGGCATCTGCCCGCAGCAGGCCGCGGCGTACCTGAGCGCCTGAAACGGCCGGGGGACAATGGCGGGATGCGTACCTCGGCGTGGTGGACGCGAACCCGCGGTCTGGCCCGGCCGGCGTACGCGGCGTGGACCCGGTCGCTGGCCGAGCAGCCGGGGCGGCCGGTGCGGATCCTGGCCTGGGCCCGCGGGCCCGACGGCTACGTCGTCGGCAGCCCGTCCGCTCTGTCCTGGGGCGAACAGGAGTGGAGCCACGTCGGCTGGCACGAGATCGAACGCGGCGGCTGGAATGCCGAGACCCGCAAGCTGAGCTGGGCCCTGTACGGCGGGCGTCGGGGGTCCGTCGAGCTGGACGACCCCGGACGGCTGCCCGAGCTCTTCCGGGAGCGGATCGCGGCCACGATCGCGGTGGAGCGCTTCGTCGCGGTCAGCGGGGATCGCGGGGTGATCGTCACCGCCCGCCGCGACCTCGGCGCCGACGGCGGGATCAGCTGGCACAGCACCTTGACCCGAGGCCTGACCTGGCAGACCGAGGGCGTCCGCGCGGTGGCCGACGACGCCATGACACGGTTGAGAACCGAGTTCGACCTCCGCTGATCGGCTGCTAACCTTGCTAGCCGCGCCTCGCCGCGGTCCCCTGTAGCTCAATTGGCAGAGCATTCGGCTGTTAACCGAAGGGTTGTTGGTTCGAGTCCAACCGGGGGAGCCCCTCCTTCTCGGCTCTTCTCGCAACCGTGGCGCCCTAACCGCTACCCTCGTCGTCACTCTTCGCGAAACGAAATGCATGTTTCGCTCAGCGTTCCTCCGAACGGCACCGGGCGCTCCTCCGATGCTCGACGAGCGATTATCTTGACGCTCGCGTTAACGTCTCGACATGGCGTCGGGAACCAGCACGGCGGCCTCGGTGCTGGACAGCAGGACCGGGCGGATGCGCGCCCGCGTCACCCTCGGGGTCGACTGGCTGGTAGTCAACGCCCTGGCTCCGGTTGACCCCCTCGCCCGCGTCCTGCGCGGTTCGCCGCGCACCGACGTCTACGCCCACTACGACCGGATCCGCGCCCGCGGCGACCTCGTCCCCTCCCGGCTCGGGCTGCGTCCGGTTGTCTCACGCAGTCAGGCCGAGGCGATCCTGCGCGACCCTCGCTTCGGGGTGCAGCCGGCCACCGCCGACACGCCGCCGAGCCGGATCGACTTGGCCCAAGGCCCGCTCAGCGGCTCCTTCCTGGAGCTCGACCCGCCCCGGCACACGAGACTGCGCCGGCTGACCGCGCCGGCGTTCCGGCCCAAACTGATCCGGAACTTCACTCCGGTGGTCGACGAGGTGCTGGCCGAGATCTTGGACCGGCTGGAAGGGCGTAGGCAGTTCGACCTGATGAGCGACGTGGCCGACGGCTTCCCGATCACGGTGATCAGCCGGCTGTTGGGCATCCCCGCCGCCGATGCCACCAACTTCTCGCGGATCGGGGTGCTGGTCGGCCAGTCCTTGGACGGAGTACACACGGTGCGCCAGGCGCAGGAGCTTCGGCAGGCCGGTCGTGAGCTCGCAGTCCTGTTCCGGCGGCTGGCCGGGGAGCGTCGCCGCGACCCGCAGGACGACGTGATCAGCCTGCTCGCCACGGCCGAGGCCGGTGGCGAGCTCACCGAGGACGACCTGGTCGCGACCTGCGGCCTGCTGCTGGTAGCGGGTTTCGAGACCACGGTGAACCTGATCGGCAACGCTGTAGTCGCGCTGCACCAAGAGCCGGAGGCCTGGTCCCAGCTGGTGGCCGATCCCCGTCTGGCCGAGGCGGCCGTCGAGGAGACGCTCCGGTTCGACCCACCGGTCCAGCTGACGGTGCGGTTCGCGCGGGAGGACGTGGAGCTGGACGGACACCGACTGCCCCGGGCCACCGTCGTGGCGGTGCTGCTTGCGGCGGCCAACCGCGACCCGGCGGCGTACGCGGACGCGGGACGGTTCCGGTTGTTGGACCGGTCCGGTGAGCCGGAGCACCTCGCCTTCTCCAGCGGCATCCACTACTGCCTCGGCGCCCCGCTGGCCCGGCTCGAGGGTGCGCGGGCGCTGCGGGCGCTGGCCGAGCGGTGGCCGGGCTTGACCCTGCTGCCGGGTGCGCAGCGGCGTACAGGCACAACCATTCGGGGGCTCGCGTCCCTGCCGGTCAGCCCGAGCCGGGAGCCGGTGCGCACCCCGTAGTCACTGGCCGCAGATCGTCTCCAGGTCGTCCAGGAACGTCGACGCCCAGCGGTCGATGTCGTTCTCGAACACCTGCCGGCGCATCGCCTTCATCCGTCGCGCCTTGGCCGCCGGCGAGTCCTTCATCGCCTCGACCAGCCGGTCTTTGAGCCCGTTGATGTCGTGCGGGTTGACCAGGTACGCCTGGCGAAGCTCGCGGGCCGCCCCGGCGAACTCGCTGAGCACCAGCGCGCCGTCGTCGTCCTGCCGGCAGGCCACGTACTCCTTGGCCACCAGGTTCATCCCATCGCGGAGCGGAGTGACGACCATGATGTCGGCCGCCCGGTACAACGCCGCCATCTCCTCCCGGGGGTAGGAGGTGTGCAGGTAGTTGATCGGTGGCCGGCCGATGCGGCCGACGTCGCCGTTGATCCGCCCGACGAGCCGGTCGATGTCATCGCGCAGCTGCCGATATTGGTCCACCCGCTCCCGGGAGGGGATGGCCAGCTGGACCAGCACCGCCTCGTCCGGGTCGATCTCGCCCTCTTCGAGCAGCTCGCCGAAGGCGCGGATGCGCACCAGCAGTCCTTTGGTGTAGTCCAGCCGGTCGACGCCGAGGAAGATCGTCTTGGGGTCACCCAGGTCGTTGCGGATCTCGGCGGCCCGCTCCGCGGCCTCCGGGCTAGCAGCCAGCTCGTGGAAGCTGCGGGCGTCGATGGCGATGGGATAGGCGCGCGCCATCACCTTGCGGCCGTCGCCGGTGATGACCTGGTCCCGCTTGGTGTCCAGCCGCAGCCGGTTCTTGACGAGACGGAGGAAGTTCTGGGCGCCGCCCGGCAGCTGGAACCCAACCAGATCGGCGCCCAGCAGACCCTCGAGGATCCGGTCGCGCCAGGGCAGCTGGGCGTAGAGCTCGGTGGGTGGGAACGGGATGTGCAGGAAGAACCCGATGCGCAGGTCGGGCCGCTTCTCCCGCAGCATCTTCGGCACGAGCTGCAGCTGGTAGTCCTGCACCCAGACCACCGCCCCCGGTGCGGCGACCTCGGCCGTCCGGTCGGCGAACCGCTGGTTGACTTTCACGTACGTTTCCCACCACTCGCGGTGAAACTCCGGTGGAGCGACGACGTCGTGGTAGATCGGCCAGAGCGTGGCGTTGGAAAAGCCTTCGTAGTACTCCTCGACCTCGGTCGACGACAGCGAGATCGGCACCAGCTCCAAGCCGTCGTTGGCGAACGGCGCGTGCTCCTCATCGGGGGATCCGGGCCAGCCGACCCAGGCCCCATGGTGGCTGTGCACGATCGGCTCGATCGCCGTGACCAGACCGCCGGGAGAGGGCCGCCAGTCCACGCTGCCGTCGGGATTCTCCAACCGGTCGACCGGCAGCCGGTTGGCCACCACCACGAACGTGGCGGTGCCGACCTGGGACTTCGTGTTCGCCGAGCTCACCGCTCCGACCCTAGCCGGACCACCGTGTCGGACCGTCGACCAGGTCTGGCAGGCTCGGGGCATGAGCCTGCCGGAGCCGCGCACCGCTGTCGGCGCACAGGCCCTCCAGAAGATCATCGACTCGCCCGGCGACACGTTGATCGCCCTGGACTTCGACGGCACCCTGGCCCCGATCGTGGACGACCCGGAGCGGGCGTACGCCGATCCCGCCGCCGTCGCGGCGCTCGGCCGGCTGGGGGAGCGGGTCGGCGCCATCGTCGTGATCACCGGCCGTCCGGTGCGGACCGCCGTACGTCTGGGCGGCTTCAACGCCGTGACCGGGCTCGGATCAATGGTGGTGCTGGGGCAGTACGGCGTCGAGCGTTGGAACGCCGCCGGCGACAGCTATGTGCTCCCGCCCGAGCCTGACGAGATCGTCGCGGTCGCCGAGGAGATCCCCCCGCTGCTGGCCTCACTCGGCCTGGCCAAGGCGCGAGTGGAGCACAAGGGCCGGGCGGTCGGCGTGCACACCCGGACTCTGGCCGACCCGGCGCAGGCCTTCGGGAATCTCGAGGCGCCGATCCGTGCGCTGGCCGAGCGACACGGCCTGCGGGTCGAGCCCGGCAAGAACGTCTGGGAGATCCGGGCCTCGGGGGTCGACAAAGGCGCCTCGCTGCGGTCGATGGTGGCCGAGGCCGGCGCGCGGCAGGTGGTGTTCGCCGGTGATGATCTCGGCGACCTGCCCGCGTTCGAGGCGGTGCGGGCGCTCCGGGCGGAGGGGCTGCCGGGACTGCTGGTGTGCTCGGCCTCCTACGAGGAGGACGCTCTCGTGGCGATCTCCGACGTCATCCTGGACGGGACCGCCGGCGTGGCCGATTGGCTCGGCGCGCTGGCCGACGCCATCGACGCCGCGGGCCGACCTTCGCTCCGCGAGGCGCGGCTCAGGTCCGCCGGGGACACACCCGGATTCGACCGCTGGTGAACCCGCGCTGGCAGTCGAACGCCGCGGCGAACGCCGTCTTGACCTCCGGAGGCTGTCGCCGCAGGAGGAACCACCGGGTGTCCCAGACCACGAGCTCGCCGGGCTTGTCGGTCAGGCAGCGCAGGTTGGCCCGCCAGGTCGGCGTACCCTCCTGGCGTCGGATGGTGCGGCTGCGCTGCAGGAACACGCTGGTGGGGAACTCGCAGGTGGACGGGTTGCCGAGCACATAGTTTGTGGTGCCGAAGGTCAGGTAGGTGACCGGCGTATCCGCGCCGATCCGCTTGCGGAGCGACCTGGCGAAGACCAGCTCACCCGTGGTGGCTTGGCGGTGCGCCTGCGTGGTGTTGTCCCGGGTGGTGAGGGTCACCGACTCCGCGGCATTCGGAGCGATGGCGGGTAGCCACGTTGCGAGCAGGATCACCGGAGCGAGCAGCATCGCCACCGGGCGAGGACCGGCGGCCCGGGGCCGGAAAACCCGCCAGACGCGCCACCCCAGCGACAGCACGAGCATGACGCCGGCCGTCACGGCCGCGACGGTGAACAGCTGGGCCTGATGGGCCAGCCGCCAGTCGGAGTCGGTGGTGAGTACGTAGTACGTCCAGCCCGACAGGGCCAGGATGGGCAGGACGAACAGCGGCCCGGCCCGGCGGAGGACGCCGTAGAGGCAGACGGCACCGAGCACGGGCAGTGCGGTGGCGTGGTACACGAAGTACTGGTTCTGGATGGCGACCGGCAGCCAGGCCAGCAGGCAGGCGACCGTACCGGCCAGCAGGTGCGTGCGTTCCAGGCCGGCCAGCGCGGCCGGCAGGAGCGCCACCGTCGGCCAGATCACCGCGATGTTGCCCAGGAACGCCTGCGCCTCGGCGGCAACCTGCGGGCCGCCGCGGGCAGGCACCATGGCCGATGAGTCGAGCATCCACTGGAACTCCCAGGGCGCGGCGAGGGCGACGATCCCGACGTAGACCAGGCCGCCCAGCGCCGCCGCCACCGCGGCGATGGCACAGCGCCGCCGGTCGAGGAGCAGCAGGGCGAGCAGCCCGATGACGGCGATGGGCAGGGTCACGACCTTGATCGCGGCGGCCACCATGATCAGCAGGCCGCCCAGGACGGCACCCAGCACGCCCCACGGTGGGCGGCTTGGCAGGGCGAGCGCCACGCCGATCCCCGCCACCGTGGCCACGACGGCCCCCCACTCCGGCTCCAGCACCAGCGATGGCCCGATCAAGGCCAGCGCGGCCGTCACGGTCAAGGCAAGGGTGGGGGCGATCTCGGGCCGGCGCCGGCGCAGTCCGGCCCAGAGCAGGATCCCGGCCACAAAGGCCAGGGCCAGCGACTCCAGCCGCATGGCTCGCTCGAACCAGACCACCCCGTCGGCGGCCGCCCGGGCCGGCAGGATCAGGGCCGACATGATCAGCCGGTACATCAGCGGCCGGTGGGTGAACGTCCCGGCCGCGGACGCCGGTGAGGTGCTCTGGGTGCCGATCTCGTAGCGGACGTCGCCGTCGAGTGGCGCCGACACCGTGACCAGGCTCAACGCGAAGAGCCCGGCGGCGGCGACGACCAGTCCTCGCGTCGTTACAGCGGTCGACACGCCGGTCACTGTAGTGACGAGGGTCGTAAAAAGGGTGGGATCTGGGGAATCAGTGGCTGGGCGTCTGCTGCGACGCGTCCCGAGTTGCCTCTGGTGCGTCCGTCCGCTGGTCCGACTCGGCCAGGATCGCCTCGGCCTGCTGCTCCGGATCGTCGCTGCCCGCCGCGATCTCCTCCGGCAGCAGGTGCGCCCGCTCGGCGATGCGTTCGGCGTCGGCGTCGGCGGGGTCAGTCACGAGGGCGACCCTATCGCTCTCGCCCGCGGCCATCGCCGGTGCCCGCACGGAGTGGGCCGGGGTACAGATGACAGGCTTGGGGAATGGACTTCACCAATCTCGGGCGGACTGGTCTCTCGGTTTCCCGCCTCTGTCTCGGCACCATGAACTTCGGCCCGCGCACCTCGGAGGAAGACTCGCACGCCATCATGGACGCCGCTCACCAGGCGGGGATCAACTTCTTCGACACCGCCAACCGCTACGGCACCGAGCCCGGCGAGACGGAGACCATCCTCGGCAGCTGGTTCGCCACTGGCGGCGGCCGCCGCGAACGGACCGTCCTGGCCACCAAGGTCTACGGAGAGATGGGCGACTGGCCCAACGAAGGGAAGTTGTCCGCGCTGAACATCCGTCGGGCGCTCGACGCGAGCCTGCGGCGGCTGCAGACCGACTACATCGACCTGTACCAGTTCCACCACATCGATCGGAACACTCCGTGGGAGGAGATCTGGCAGGCGATCGAGGTCGCCGTCCAGGCGGGCAAGATCATCTACGCCGGCAGCAGCAACTTCGCCGGGTGGCACATCGCCGACGCGCAGGCTGCCGCCGCCAGCCGGAACCTGATGGGCCTGATCAGCGAGCAGTCGCTCTACAACCTGCTCGTCCGCGACATCGAGCTCGAGGTCGTGCCGGCCGCGGAGCACTACGGGCTGGGGATCATCCCGTGGTCACCTCTGCAGGGCGGCCTGCTCGGTGGAGTGATCAAGAAGGAGAACACCGGCGTGCGACGACTCGAAGGTCGCGCCGCGCAGAGCCTCGCCGAGCACCGGGACGCGATCCAGGCGTACGAGGACCTGGCCGAGGAGGCCGGCGCCGAGCCGGGCACGCTGGCCCTGGCCTGGCTGCTCACCCGGCCCGCGGTTGCCGCACCGATCATCGGTCCGCGTACTCGCGAGCAGTTGGACACCGCGCTGTCAGCCGTGGAGCTCGAGGTGTCGCCGGAACATCTCCGCCGCCTCGATGAGATCTTCCCCGGCCGCAAGACCGCGCCGGAGGACTACGCCTGGTAGGCCGCCGTCGGCACCTCGAGGATCACTCGGGGTGCCAAGGGAGACGACCAGCGCCGCCGGCCTGCATCCGACGGCAGCGCTGGCCGTCGACCTAGATCCCGATCTTGGTGCCTGGTTGCCCGTGCGCCTGGCGAACCATAGGTTCGAGCCCGGGCAGGCTGCGCTCGTCGACGACGCGTTCGGCGACGAGGCGAACCTTCTGGTTGAGATGCGATGAGTAGCGGGTGAGCACTGCGAACGCCTGGTCGGCGGTGATCTGGAAGCGCTCCATCAGAATTCCCTGGGCTTGGCCAATGACCCCCCGGGAGTCCCGCGCCCGCATGAGCTGCTCACGTTCGACCGCGACAGCGATCGCCATGGACGCCTGCTGGGCGAACCCGCGCTCAGCGGCGAATGCGTCGACCCTGAAGAAGGACGGATGCCGGGAGTACAGAGTCACGGCACCGAACGGGTCACCGTCGGCCAGCACCAGCGACAGGACCGAACGGAAGCCCAGACCGGCCACCTGCGGAGCCCAGAACCGCCATCGGCTGTCGAACCGGAGCTCGGCCGAAGCGATCGGCTGCTGCTCGGCGATGGCGTCGTAACCGGGTCCTTGGTGGTGCTGGATCTGGAGGGCGTCAGCCCGGGTCGCGTCAGTCGTCGAGGCCGCAGTTGCCGCCGGTCCCCGGCCGTTCGCGGTCAGGAAGAGTCCGGCCGCGTCACAGCGGAAGGTCCGGCACGTCAGGTGGACGACGGTCTGCAGCGTCTTGGCCAGCGGCGTCGGAGCGAAGAGGTCGGGAAGCACGTCGACGCAGTCGGCGGAGTAGGCCGTGAGTCCACCAGTGGTGTTCCCCGGAGCGGCGTCGAGATCGGAACGGAACGAAATCGTGGCGGTCATGAATACTCCCCGGACCTAACTGTGGATGACGTGTCGTACTGGAGCAGTATATAGTCAAACTTATGCAGATAGGAAACTGAGTGCATAAGTTTAGGTGGGAACCTTGGGTACGTCCTGAAGGTCCGGCCCCAGATCCCTTCCGGTACCGATGGAGGCTTCGCGCGTGACTGTTCCGGATGGCCCGGTCGACGGCGCGCCTCGCAAGGAGTTGACCATCCGGCAGGTCTCGGAGGGTCTGAACCTGCCGGCACCGACCATTCGGGCCTGGGAACGCCGGTACGGCGTACCGGTCGCCGACCGGAGCCGCGGCGGCCACCGCCGTTACACCGACGACCAGCTGGACCAACTCCGGCGGATGCGCGAGCTGATCGCGCAAGGCCAACGTCCGGTTGATGCAGCCGCCCTGGTGAGAGCCGGCTACGCGACCACACCGCGGCCCTTGGTCCAGGCGTTCGTCGAAGGCGCACGCGACCTGGCGCCGGACCGCATCACGCAGACGCTCGACATCGCCCGCCAGACGCTCGGACTCGACCGAACCGTTGACGAAGTGCTTCTGCCGGCCCTGCGCGAGGTCGGCGAATGGTGGCACGCGGGCCGGATGGACGTCTCTCACGAACACCTCGCGACCAACGCGACGAGTGCCTGGTTGTCCGCGCTCCCCATTACGGGTCCACTACGGTCGGAGCCACCGATCATCCTCAGCTGCGGGCCGCAGGACCACCACACCCTCGGCCTGGAGGCCATCGGGGCACTCCTTGGCGATCGTGGTTGGGACTGCCGCCTGCTGGGCGCGCGCATGCCGGCCGAGTCGTTGGGCCACGCCGTCCAGGAGACCAACGCGGCGGCTGTGGTCCTGGTCTGTCACCTCAGCGCTGGACGCCGGGCGGCGATCGAGGCCCTCGGCTCCGTCGCGCCGCGGCGTACGCACCTGTTCTACGCCGGCGGCGCGTTCGCCTCGGGTCGCGCCCGACGCGACGTGCCCGGTCGCTATCTCGGCACCAACCTCACCCGGGCCGCCGACGTCGTCACCGACGCCATCACGTCGACGAAGTCCGGTCACGCGCACTGAAGGGTGGTTCGGAATGGGGCGGCGGCCCAGGGGCTAGGGGCCCTCCCGATCCGCGCACACCAGCCAGACGTCGTCGACCAGCTGCTCGGCGCCGTGGATGGCCAGGAGGAGGCCCTGGTCTCGTGTACCGAGGTTGGCGAGGATGCCGTGAGCGCGTTCGCCGAAGGCCACCGGGGCGACATCGAAGCGGGCGGCGGAGTCGACGATGCCCTTCTCGCTGACGACCCAGCGGCGGGCTCGGGCGTGGATCGCGTGGGCACACAAGGTCACGACGCGGAAGAGGCAACCAGCGACGAACGTCGTGTCGGCCCGATACGCTGACTTGGCCACAATGCCCAACAGGAACCTGGCCTCGGCGAGCCGACCGATGATCGCTGGCCCGAGGGCGGCGGGGTAGCCGTGAAGCCGCTCCTTGGTGCGCTGCAGCTCACCGGTCGGGTCGGCCAGGACGACGCCCAGAGCGACCTCACCGGCGTATGCGAAGTCCGGGATCCCGAAGGGGTGACCGACCTGGAAGTGAAAGGTGAACTCCCCGGCCAGCGCCTGGTCGCTCGAGCGCCGGACGCGGTCGAGGTCGCGGTAGATCCAGTCAACCGGCGTGTCGCCGATCCTCAGCCAACCGCCGCCGTCGACCCAGGGCCCCCAGGCGCCCGGCTCCGTGAGGTCGGGGCTCTGACCGGGGCGTTCCCGTGCGGACCCGGCCGATCGCGCCAGCCGGCGGAGGGCGTCGGTGTCTAGCGGCGGCCGGTAGTACAGGCCGAGGTCGACATCGGAGTCCGGATGCTCCTCCCCGCGGGCCCGGCTCCCACCGAGCATCACGGCGACGATCCCGGGAACCTCGACCAGCTGGTCGGCCAGGGAGCGTAGGTCGGGGTCCGAGATCATGCTGTTCATGGTGGCCCACGCGGTTTTGGAGCTGATTCGCCTGGCCTCGTCCGCTCCGAGTCCTGCAGGTGCGACCGCCTCGACCATGTCAACCTCAACCCCGGCGGGCACTACGACGCCCACCCGGAGTGCACCAAAGCGGCCAACCCGAGGTGCGCGCCGAACTCCTGGCGATGCTGGCCGCCGATCAGGAGGACAGGCTCGGTGAGGGCGGGGAGGGGTGGGCAACGACCTGGCTCGTACGGCGCGGCTGGGGCGGATCGTCGCTGAGTACGGCTGGCCGACCCGCACGCTGGTCCGTGACGACGGTGCCACGGCGGCGTGGGCGATCGCTCAGCACAGTGACTTCGATCCGACGTTCCAGCAGGAGATGCTGGAGGTGATGCGAAAGGCGGCCGCCGCCGTGAAGCGGACCGTGATGAGCTTGCCTACTGACCGACCGGGCGGCCAACGCCGGGAAACCCCGAACCTACGGCACGCAGACGGGATGCACGCCGGACGGCAAGTCCCAGCTCGCGGCGCTCGCCGAACCAGACCGGGTGGACCAGCTGCGCGGCCGTCGGAGAGACCCCGACACGGGCGCGCCGGATACCGGCACCGGGCTGCTGGTTGCCGAAGCGCGCGCGTTGGTGCGCTAAACGTTCCTCAGACTGCTTGTCGGCGGTTCTCGGCCATCCAACGCGTCGCGTAATCGACCAAGGCACGCTGCGACATGAGCCTGGCGGTCGCGTTACCCACACGACCGACCCTGGCCCCGCTGGTGGCGGCCTCGAAATCCATCCCAATGGTTTCGAAGTCATCTTCGTTCTCCGCAACGTCTGTCCATGTCATCCATCGCGCAGAACCGTCGGCCTGCCGTATCGAGGACCCGATGACGTGAACCGGCGGCTTCAGCTGCCGCCACTCGGCCAGGTGCAGAGACGTGTTGGTGTCGTAGCCGACACCCAGCATGAGCACCTTTCCATCAAGGCGGTAGATCGCACCGAGAGGTGAGCTCTCGCCCAGCGCGTCATCGAGCCGATGGCCCTGGGTCACCACAGCTGCCTGCGCACCCAGTGCGGCGAAAGACACTTGCGGGTGGTCGCTGCGAAGCGCCCCTGGCCAAGTCCGGATCGTCTCAGGAAGGATTCCCATCCAGCGGCTTGCTGGGGTTATCGAGGGGTCGAAACCGGGCGATTGCCCACGGATCACCGACCACCACGACTCGGGTACCGGCGGGTTCTGCCACGTGGCTGGGTCTGAGTTCTCCGGCGTGTGGGTCGGCACGACAACTGTGCCATGCTCACCGACTGTGTCGAGCAGTGCCTGCACGATCGCCTGTGGTCCACCGGCGACGAAACCGACACTGCTTGTCGACGAATGAACCAGCACCACGTCGCCTGACATCAGACCGAGAGCGTGAAGCTCAGTCCCCAGCGACCGGGTGGTGTACGGCTCGGGCTGATCGACCATGACCAACACGGTATGGACTGCCGCACCGGCTGCCCAGAGCAGTGGGCGAGCAGCGCGCCGCGGTGATCCTGAACGCGGAACCTGCCCAGGAGCGCCGCCTGGGTGCAACCCATTCTGATTTCCGTGACGGGTGAGGCATAGTCGCGTCGTCCAGAACTTCAGTTCGGCAACACGCGGCACACTTCGCCCGGGACGCGGAGCCGATCACCGTATAGACAGAGTCGGACCGGTGGCCATCGCCCGGTTGGGGTGATCCAGCCGAGCCACGCCGGACCAACTGCGACCGTGGCGTGGTGGGCGAGAACCGATCAGTGTCGCTGCGGCGCGATAAAAACCGTCCACCGGGCGGGTGACCCTCGCCGATCCTTGCGCCCTTGTGTGTCATCTCAGTAGCGTTGGTCTTTTCCCCGGAATAACACACCGTCAGGCGTATTACCCGAGATTGTGAGGTCGCCATGGCTGAGGATTTGGTAGGCGACATCGAGCCGGCGGGTTCTGGGGCTGTCCAGGTGGCTTCCGGCGCCGCGGCGCTCGAGGGATCGGTACCGCTGCACGAGTTCATCGAGACGGCCGGGACCTTGACCCACGCCGAGCGGATGCTCATTGTCGAGCAGGCGCTGGTGCTGCTGGAGGACAACTATGTCCATCTTCCGCTGAAGTCGGCGATGCACGCGGTCAATCCGGTTCAGCGGCTCCGGCTGCTGCGTGCTCGGCTGGCGCGGCAGACGGACGCGACGATGGGTTCCGAGCGGGTCTTCCATGCGGAGCTGTCGGCGGTGTTCCACTCGGTCCGCGACTTGCACACCAACTACCTGCTGCCCGCGCCCTTCAACGGGCAGATCGCCTACCTGCCGTTCCAGGTGGAGCGCTGCGTCGAGGACTCGACGGTCAGGTTCATCGTCACCAAGCTTGCCGCGGGCGTCGGTGCTGCGACGTTCGGGGTCGGGGTGCAGGTCCTGTACTGGAACGGCGTGCCGATCGAGCGGGCGGTGGCGGTGGCTGCCGACCGCTTTGCTGGCAGCAACCTCGCCGCTCGGCTGTCCCGCGGTGTCCAGTCGTTGACCATCCGGCCGTTGCGCCTCCATCTGCCGCCGGACGAGGAGTGGGTGACCGTCACCTACTTGGACGCTGACGGAGTGCGCCGCGAAATGCGGGTGCCGTGGCTGGTTGCGCCGAACGTTCCCCCGATGGCCGACGCCGACACCATCACTACGGCGGCCGCGTCGCTGGGGCTCGACCTGCTCACCGACGAGGTCGGACGGGCGGCCGCGCTGCTGTTCGCACCGCGGGCCGTGGAGCTGCAGCTCAGCGAGGCCGAGGTGGATGTCACCACCACGCCGGCGGCGGCGGGAGCGGAGGTCCCGTCGACCATGCCGATGGTCTTCCGAGCCCGCAGCGTGGTCACCACCGCTGGCACGTACGGGCACGTGCGGATCTTCACCTTCAACGTGTCCGACCCGGACGCGTTCGTGGCCGAGTTCGTCCGCCTGCTGGAGCTGCTGCCGCAGGACGGCCTCATCCTCGACGTGCGGGGCAACGGTGGTGGGCACATCTTCGCCAGCGAGTTCACCTTGCAGACCCTTACGCCGCGGCGGATCACCCCGGAGCCCGTGCAGTTCATCTGCACGCCGCTGAATCTGGAGATCGTCCGGCAGCACGCCGCCAACCCGACCGGCCAGATTGACCTGGGGCCGTGGTTCCCGTCCATGGAGCAGGCGGTGCAGACGGGCTCGATCTACTCCTCCGGGTTCCCGATCACTCCGGAGGACGGCGCCAACGCGATCGGGCAGCGCTACTTCGGACCGGTCGTACTCGTGACCGACGCCCGCTGCTACTCGGCGACGGACATCTTCGCCGCGGGCTTCCAGGACCACGCGATCGGACCGATCCTCGGCGTGGAGGCCAACACCGGCGCCGGCGGCGCCAATGTCTGGACCCACGGGCTGCTCAAGCAGTTGCTCGAGGTGCCCGACAAGAACCCCGAGAGCCCCTACGTCAAGCTGCCGAAGCAGGCGGACATGCGGGTGTCGATCCGCCGCACGCTGCGGGTGGGTGCGCTGGCTGGGACGCCGGTGGAAGATCTGGGCATCACGCCGGATCACCGGCACGAGATGACCCGCCGCGACGTCCTGGAGAACAACGCCGATCTGATGGAGCGGGCCGGGCAGCTCCTGGCGGAAATGCCCCGGCACCGGCTCGATGTGGCTGCCTCGATGTCGGGCGCCATGCTCACCCTCGAGGTCGACTCGATGGGCGCCGACCGGCTCGACGTCTACGTCGACGACCGGCCGCGGACCACCGCGGACGCGACCGACGGCCACCGGACGATCAAGGTCGACGGCGTCCCGGGTGCCCGTGAAGTACGCGTCAAGGGGTTCGCGGCCGGCGCCCTGGTTGCCGCCCGGACCCTGCGGATCTGAGGACGACGGCGGGCCGAGGCTCCGAGATCACGAGAACGGGAGGTAGCCGTGTCCCAGTCGGGCGCGCCGGGCCGCTCCGGGCAGGAGGTGCGTCTAGCTCTGGTCCTCAACGGCGGGGTCAGCCTGGCGGGGTCACGCACGAGATCGACCTGCTCCGTCGGGCTTCGCGGGTGGCGGCCGGCGAGTCTGAGGAGGGCGTCGGTGGAGTCGCCGAGCATGACCGGGCGGTGTTCGATGCGTGGGTCGCCCTTTGTCGAAGGGCCGACGTGGGGGAGGTTGTCGTTGACGTGATCGCCGGCACCAGCGCTGGTGGCCTCAACGGCATCCTGCTGGCCACGGCGGCGGCCCGCGGCGTGCCGCTGGACCCGCCTGGTGGCGACGCCGGCCCGCGGTTGCGTCGGGTGTGGGACGACCGCGCCCGGCTCGAGGAGGGGCGTCTGCTGCGCCGCGGCAAGGAGGATCCGCTGCCGAGCGTCCTGGACGGCGACTTCTTCATGGAGGCAGTCGGCGAGGAGATCGGCGGCATGGGGGACGCAGGGAACAACGGTGGCCGCCCGGTGACCCTCTTCGTCACCGCAACCGGCCTTGGACCGGCCGTCCGGCCCCACATCGACTCCTTCGGCCAGACCTTCGACGTGGCCGACCACCGGAGGCTGTACCGTTTCCGCCGCACCGAGGACGACGGCGTCGTCTACCGACCAGGGGAGGGGGAGGCCGCCGCCTCGTGGTGGCAGCCGGACCTTCGCGACGACTTCGACGGGTTGGACGCTGAGACCGCACTGGTCACCGCGGCCCGGGCGTCGGCGTCCTTCCCGATCGCCTTCACCCCCGTGCGGGAGGGACCGGAGCTCGCCCGGCGCCGGATCCTGCCCGCTGCCCCGTCGAGCGGGAGGACGACCGGTGGCTGGTGGATGGCGGCGTTCTCGACAACGCTCCCTTCCAGCCGGTGCTCGACGCCATCAGCCGCCGTCCCGCCACCGGACCGGTGCGGCGGCTGCTTGTTTACGTAGTGCCGTCCCGCGGGCAGGCCTCGACCGGCCTCGACCGAGCCGGCACGTCGTCGGACGGTGAGGGCTCGCTCCCTGACTGGATGGTGATCCTGGGCGCGGCCGTGGGTTTCCCGCGGGAGGGCGACGTCCGCGCGGACATGGAGTACGTGGCCGAGCTGCTGGCGCGCGCCGACGCGCGCCAGGCCGGTCCGGAGACGCTGCTGCGCGCCGAGCTGGAGCGGCCTACGAGCGCCGCGGACGGATTGTTCGACCAGTACCGGCGGGCGCGCGCGATCGGCGGCCTGCTTGACGTCCGCACCACGCTTGCCTCAGCCAACGAGGGAGGCGGGGTGGTGCTCGCGCCGGCCACGACCGTCGACCTCGACCGGCTGCTCAACCAGGACCTGCCCTGGGTGCCTCCTCCCGGAACCGGGCTGGCCCCGGGCCGCGGAGGCTGGGCGTGGGGTCTGGGAACCGGGGAGCGTGTGTGCCGACTCCTCGCCGGCGACCTCCGCGACCGGGTAGCCCACGGAGACCAAGTGGGCGACGGGATCCGCGACGTCACCGCTGCCCTGACCCGAGTCGAGGCCGTGCGGGACGCCGTGTCCGCGCGTCTTGTCGAGCAGGCTGAGAACGCGCCTGCCGAAGACGTCGAGTGCGCCACCTGGGCGCGGGAGCACATCGAGGCCCTCCGGGTCCCCGCTGCCGTCGCCCACTGCGTACAGCAAGCCGCTCGTGGATACGTGGATGCGTTGGGTGCGGCCCTGGAACCCGCCGCGGTCATCCGCGCGGCCCTGGCCGTGGAGGTCGCTTCCCAGGCCTTCACCGCCTACGGGGCGTTCCGGCGGACCGCGCCGTTCCGGCTCCTCCGGCTGGGGCCGGACATCGACAGCCCCTTCGTGGACACGGACGAGGAGGCTGTGCGGCTGGCACGACAGTCGGGGGACCGGAAGCTATACGGCACCCGGATGATGCACTTCGCGGCCTTCGGCCTGCCCGAGTGGCGTGCGTGGGACTGGACAGCCGGCCGGCTAGATGCGCAGGTGCACCTGGCCCGAGCGCTCCTGCCCGAGGATGACGACACGCGCAAGTGGCTGACCGACTGGCTCAGCAGCGTCCAGGCCGGGACCGTGGAGACCGAGCTCGGGCGGAACCCGGCCGCATGGTCACAGGAGCGGCAGGAGCTGCGGACGGTCGAAAACGAGGACCTCATCGGCCGGCTCCAAAGCACCTCGAAAAGCGAGCACCTGCTGATGTCCGTGGTCGATGCAGCCATGCGGGCCCTCCCGCATCCGCTCGCGCTGGACCAGAGGGGCCTGCTGCTCAACATGCTCCTGGCCCGTAAACCGCAGCGGCGGATGCCACCGCTCTGGGCCCCCGTGATCCGGTGGCCAGTCCGCAGACGATGGACGAGATGGATGAGGAAGCTCGGCCGCACGCCTGCCCGTACGAGGGGCTGATCGTAGGAGCAGATCTCCCATCCTGGGCTGCCGTCGTGACCGGAGTGTGAGGGCGGCTTCGGCCGTGTCACCGAGCGAAGCGAATCCATCGTGGCGCTGGCACGGCGTGGGCTGCTCGCGGACTCTGCGAACTCCCGCATCCTCCGCACCCCACCTGAAAGGCCAACGCGGGCATCGAGATGGTCTAGGAGGACATTCGCCCCTTGATGGTGCCCCGACTGGATGCGCACTCTTTGTTGTCGCGCGCCCGTGCGCGGCCTCGAGCGGCTGCTCGGTCGGCACGAACACGCCGGGCAGACCGCCCCGTCGAAGGGTGACACCTTGTCGGGCAACGGCTCACACGTGCGGGGGGTTGTCGGGTGGGGTCATCGCCTCGGCCTCCCAGTGGAGCAGCAGTCCGGCAACGGCGACCACGGTGAGCATCAGCAACGGGGACCGGCAAGGTTGTGGGCTGCGCATCAGGTAGTCCTGCGTGCTCGGGCCGATCGTGTCGGTGCCGAGCTCCGCCCGGCACCAGATACCTTTGCCGACGCCGTCGACGAAGGCGCCTTTAGTGATGATGGCCGTGCCGGCCCAGGGTCTC